>JBJMQJ010000053.1:0-32145 GCA_045802765.1 Myxococcales bacterium | reverse complement strand
CGCCGCAGGATGTCGCGCTGGCGCGGCGGGAACGAGTCGAGCTCCGCCTGGTCCATCCGCCAGCGCGCGTCGGGGTTGCGGCGCAGCGCTCCCAGCCCGCTACACGGCGCGTCGACCAGCACCGCGTCGGCCTTGCCGCGCAGGTCGTCGAGGCGCGGCTCGCCGGCCGCTCCCTCGGGCACCGCCCGCGCTTCCCAGTTGTGCACCCCGTCGCGCCGGGCGCGCTGCCGCATCTCGTCCAGGCGCCGCCCGTCCCGGTCGCAGGCAACGAGCTTCCCCCGGTTGCGCATCTGTGCGGCCAGCGCCAGCGCCTTGCCGCCCGCGCCGGCGCAGGCATCCACCACGAGCTGCCCGGGCCGCGCCCCGCACGCCTCGGCGATGAGCTGGCTCCCCTCGTCCTGCACCTCGAACAGGCCCGCCTTGAACGCCTTGAGCGCGAACACGTTGGCGCGTCCGGTGAAGGTGAGCGCGTGCGGGGACCAGCGGGTGGGCTCCGTGCGCGCGCCCTCCGCCTCGAGCACCGAGCGCAGCTCGTCGCGCGTTGCCTTGAGCAGGTTGGCGCGAACGGTGAGCGGCGCGCGCTGGTTGAGCGCCCCCGCGAGCGAGCGGGTCTCGTCGGCGCCGAGCTGCTCGGCCCACAGCGCCGCCAGCCAGCGCGGAAGGCTCGTCTCGGCGGCGAGCGCGTCGATGGGGTCCGTCGGGGTGGCCAGCTCGGCCGGACGAGCCACCAATTCGAGCGCCCACAGGTACGGCGACACCTCCGGCCCGGCGAGGTTCGCCGCGGATGCGAGGCTCTGCTCTTTCCCCGTGATCAGGTAGGCCGCGTAGCGCAGCAGGTGCTGGGTGGGCGTCGCGAGCCCCGACATGCGCAGCTTGCGCGTCGCGAGCGCGCGCTCGAGCAGATGATCGACCCGACCCTGCAGCCGGAGCAGCCCGTACACCGCGTCCGCCACCGCGCGGCGCTCGACGCTGCGCAGCGACTTCTCCCGCCGCAGCACGCGCTGCATGGCCTGATCGGCGCGCGCCGCTTCGCGGCGCACCTGCTCGTAGATCTCCAGCACCGCGGTGCGGACCAGCTGCGTCCTCATGCCGCGCGTGCAATTCGGGCATCCTGACGCCGCTGTCAACGGTCGACGCGCGGTGGTTCCCCGCTTGCTCGGGGCGCGCGTGTTGCCCCACAGTGGTATGGAGCAAACGTCCTTTCGGAGCGCCTCGGAGCACAGGGCGCCCTGCAGGCGGCGACTGGAGGAACGGCGGAATGGCCAAGGCCGAGCGGAGCATCGTGATCAACGCGCCTCCCGAGAAGGTCTTCGCGGTGATCACCGACTACGAGAAGTATCCGGAGTTCTTGCCGGAGGTGAAGAAGGCCAAGGTGGAGTTCGGCGCCGGGAACGTGAAGGAAGTCACCTATACCGTGGACATCAAGGCCAAGGTCATCACCTACACCTTGAAGCACACCGCCCGGCCGCCGGACGAGCTGGCCTGGACCATGGTGCGCGGCGAGATGATGAAGGGGAACGACGGCGCCTGGATCCTCAAGGCCGTCCCCGAGGGCACCGAGGCCACCTATCAGATCGACTTGAAGCTCGGCGCGCTGGTGCCCTCGATGGTGGAGCGGATGCTGGCCGAGCAGTCGTTGCCCGGCCTGCTCGCGAATTTCAAGAAGCGGATCGAGTCGCAGACCACCAGGAAGGCGTGATGGCGCGGCTCGACGAGCTGAGCCGCATGTCGGTGGACGAGCTGCGCAGGCGCTTCGCCGACGGCGACGAGGAGCTGCCCCGCGGCGGCCTCACGGCGTTGCGCGAGGATTCGCGCTCCGGCGCGCGCGCGGTGGCTGAGCGCATCTTGAAGCGCATCCACGCCGCCCAGGCCGAGGGGCGCAGGCTCTCGCGCCTGTGCGCTTTCGAGCAGCCGCTCTGGGAGAAGGGCTTCACCCTGGTGGCGGGAGTGGACGAGGTGGGGATGGCTCCGCTGGCGGGCCCCGTGATCGCGGCGGCGGTGATCCTGCGGCCGGGGGCGCGCATCCAGGGCGTGAACGACTCCAAGCAGCTGACCCCGGAAGAGCGCGACGCGCTGGAGCCGGAGATCCGTTCCGTCTGCGTCACCGTCGGGATCGGTCGGGCGGAGGTGGCGGAGATCGACTCGATCAACATCTACCACGCCGGCCTTCTGGCGCTCCGGCGGGCGGTGCTCGCGCTCATCCCGCGGCCCGAGCACCTGCTGGTCGACGCGCGCCGCCTGCGCGACCTGGACATCCCGCAGCAGCCGATCGTGAAGGGTGACGCGAAGAGCATCACCATCGGCGCCGCCAGCATCGTCGCCAAGGTGCACCGCGACCGGCTCATGTGCGAGCTGGACCGCGAGCATCCGGGATACGGATTTTCCCACCACAAGGGCTACCCGACTCCCGACCACCTGGATGCGCTGGAGAAGCTGGGCGCCTGCGCCATCCACCGGCGCAGCTTCGCGCCCGTCGCCAAGGCGCTGGGGCTCATCCCCGAGCAGCAGGAGCTGTTCGGCAAGCCCGGGCCGAGGGTTGGCTGAGCTGACCGGCAAGCAGCGCCGCCACCTGCGGGCGCTCGGTCATCACCTCTCGCCCGTCCTGCACATCGGACACGAAGGCCTGACCGATGCGCTGGTCACCCAGGCGAATGCGCAGCTCGCCGCGCACGAACTGATCAAGGTGAAGGTCACGGAATCTTCCCCGCTCACGCGCCACGAAGCGGCGGAGCAGCTCGCCTCCGCCACCGACTCCGAGCTGGCCCAGGTCCTGGGCCGCACCTTCCTCCTCTACAAACCCCACGCGACCCACCCGCAAATCTCCTTGCCGCGATAGGCAAACCGATTGCACCACGGAGCACACGGAGGGCACGGAGATTCGGTTTGGTTCGATCGTCCACTCGCAACCGATCGGAGCAGCAGTCTTGCTCCGTGTGCTCCGTGGTGCAGTCGTTTGGGCTTCAGGCTTTCTTGCCCATCAGGCGGAGCTCGCGTTGCGCCTCGACGTGCTTGTCGTCCAGGTCGAGGACCCGCTGGAAGGAGGAGGTGGCGGCTTTGAGGTTGCCCACCACCTTGTGCATGTGCCCGAGGAACAGGTGGGCGGGAAGGCAGCGGTCGACCAGCTTCAGCGCCTTCTTGACCTCGGTGGCGCACTCGTCGAAGGCCTGCTTGCGGTCGCCCGCGAGGAGGAAGCGGGCGTATCCGCGCCAGGCGTAGAACTCCGCCTCCTGGTCGTTCAGCTGGATCGCCTCGTCGAGCAGCGCCATGCCTTCCTTGTACTTGCGCGCCTTGATGAGGATCTCGGCCTTCTGGAACTTCTCCTCGGCGTCGAAGATGCGTCCCAGGTCCACGTCCTTCTTGTCGCCGGTCAGCTCCGCCTCGTACTCCTTGCGCCGCGCATCGTCGCCGAGCACCTGCGCCGCCTCGTTCACGCGGGCGAACAGGCTTTCCTTCACCCCGCGCAGCTCGGCCTGGGAAGGATCGGTGACCGTATCCGGGTGCAGCTCTCGGGCGAGGAGCACGAACGCCTTCTTCACGTCGGCGGCGGTCGCCCGCTTGTCGAGGCCGAGGGCCTCGAAGTGCGTCCCCTTCTCCAGCCGCGCGACGATTCCGCGCAGCCGCGCGAGCTGCGCCTGCGGCATCTCGTCGGGCGGGGGCGTCGCATACGTGCGCGTCGGCGCGGCGGGCTTGGGCGGAGCCTGTGCAGGCCTTGCGACGGCCGCCGATCCGCGCGCCGGCGTCGGGCGGGCCGCTGCCGCCGGCCTGGGTGGCGGTACCGGCGAAGGCTTCGCAGCGGGAGGCGGCGGCGCGGCCTGCTCGGGCGCGGCGGCGGGCTGAGGCGCGGGTGGAGGAGGCGCGGCGCTGGCGGGACGCGGCTCCGGCGCAGCCTCGCCGAACGAGAGGTGCTTCAGCTCCGTCAGGAGGTGCAGCAGGCGCAGCGTCCCGGCCGCGCCGTGCTGCTCGACCAGCTCCTCGCCGGTGCGCGTTCCATCGACCGACGCGTACAGGCGCGCCTCCTGCGCCGTCAGCGCCAGCTCTTCCAGCTTGCCGATGCTCGACCCGCCCGAGCGCTGCACGACGTGCGCGAGTTGCTTCCCCAGGCGGGCGCGTAGCGGCGCCGGATCGAGCCGCCGCACCGCCTCCGCGAGGAGCGTCCATTTGTGCCCGAGCGCGAAGGCGCCCGGGGGGGAGGGCGCATCCTTCTGGAAGGAGAAGGTGCCGCGCGAGATCTCGATGGCGCGATCGAGCAGGAAGAGCGCGTGCTCGCCGAGCAGCTTGTGCGCGTCCGAAGGCGGGATGAACTGCAGCTGGAACAGCGCCGAGACGACGTCCACGCCGCTCTTCGTGGCGTGCGCCTCCGCCTGCGCCGCCTGCTCGGGCGTGACCACCTTGCGGGCTTGCAGGAAGCGCGAGAGCGAAAGCTCCGGGTCGCCCGTCGAGAGATGGTCCGGCGCGCCGCGGCGGAAGCTCACCGTGATCGTGCGGCCGGATTCGAGGTGCAGCTCCAGCCAACCGCTCGCGCCGCCGAGCGCCGCCAGCGCGTACAGCCGCACCGGCGACACGTCCGACAGGTTCCCCGAATCGGCCAGCTCGAGCTTCTCGGACTGCATGACTGCCGCGGGGCGCATCACCGGCGGGCCGGTAGGCCGCGGCGGCGCTGGCGGGGGGACCTTCTCGGGCGCGGGCGCAGCCGCCTGCTCCTCGACCTGCTTGCGCGCGGCCGTCCCTTCCAGCATCGCGCGCAGCGCCGGCCCGACGTACATCCCCGTCCCCGCCGCTGGAGTGATCCGCTCCCTCGGCGGCGGCGGGGCGGACGGCGGCGCGGGCGCGGCGGCCCGCCGCGCGGTGAGCAGCGAGCGCAGCTCCGGGAAGTCCATCCCCGAGCGGAATTCCTTGCCGTCCAGCGACGCCTGCGCCTTCTCGGTGAGCTGGCCGCGCAGCCGCTCGAGCGCGTCGATCGGGTACGGCCCCCAGACGCGCCCCTGCTCGGTCCGGATCCAGTATTGTTTATCGCCGGGAGGCATCCGCGAAATCTACCCAACGCGCGGAAGGGGTGGACACCTACGCGCGTGCTACCATGGAGGAGGAAGTGAGCGCGGAGGCGCCCCGGGTGGTCATCGCCAAGGTGCGCGCGCGACGCGCCGAGCGTCCCAACGCCACCCTGCTGTGCCGCCGCGTGGTGGCCGACATGGTGCGCGCCCTGCCGGAGCTGTCCCACATCCGTCCTTCGCGCATCCTCTTCATCGCCGGCGAGGCGCGCCGCGGGTCCCGCGCGACGATCCGCCCGCTGGGCGGCAGCGGGCGCGCGCGGGTGACGATCAAGGGGCGGCGGGCGCTGTACTGCGTCACGTTGCGTCCGAAGTTCTTCCGCGCGTCGACCCCCGAGCAGCGCGTGGCGACGCTCCTGCACGAGCTGTTGCACATCGGACCGCGGTTCGACGGCGCGCTCGATCCCGACCGGCGCCACTCGCGCCTGGGCCAGGAGCGGTTCGAGGCGCTGCTCCGCCCTCTCCTGAAGCGCTACCTGGCGCGGGGCGATCCCTCTCTCATCGGCGGGCTCGCGCACCACGGAGAGGTGCTCGCGCGCCAGTGGCTCGAACGGCCGACCGGGCGCAGCAGCGCCAACCAGACCTACACCGAAAAGCACCTCTTCCTGGGGCCGCTGATGATGGTCACCCGAAGGAAGCTCCACTCGTGATCGGCTGGCCGCTCGTGGCTGACGGCTGGGCGTCGTGCAGGCATGCGGAGGGAAGCGAACGCGTTCTTGCGGGACGCGAGGATCGGCGCGATGGATGGAGCGTCTTTCTGCTTTCCAGGAGGCCGTTTCGATGAAGATCGCGGTGCTCACGGGCGGCGGCGACTGCCCGGGTCTCAATGCGGTGATCAGGGCCGTGGTGCGCAGGGGCGAGCAGCACGGGCTCGAGGTGATGGGGATCCGCGAAGGATGGCGCGGGCTGCTCGATCCGCCGCTGCACGATCGGCTCACCCGCGAGGCGACCAGCGGCATCCTCCACCTGGGCGGCACCATTCTCGGCACCTCGCGCACCAACCCGTTCAAGAAGCCGGCGAACGGTCCCGAGATGGTGCTCAAGAACCTCAAGGCGCTGAACGTCGGCGCGGTGGTGGCCATCGGCGGCGAGGACACCCTCGGCGTCGCCACCAAGTTCTCCTCGATGGGCATCAACATGGTCGGGGTACCGAAGACGATCGACAACGACCTCTCCGGCACCGACCTGACGTTCGGCTTCGACACGGCGGTGGGCATCGCCACCGAGGCCATCGACCGCCTGCACTCGACCGCGGAGGCGCACAAGCGCGTCATCGTCTGCGAGGTGATGGGTCGGCACGCGGGGTGGATTGCCACGCACGCGGGCATGGCCGGCGGCGCGGACGTGATCCTCATCCCCGAGCGGCCCATCGACATCGAGAAGGTCTGCGAGCACATCCGCAACCGGCACCGGACGCAGGGGAAGAACTTCTCCATCGTGGTGGTGGCCGAGGGCGCCAAGCTCGCGCAGAAGGAAGCGACGGTGAGCGAGAAGCTCGACGAGTTCGGCCACGTCCGGCTGGGCGGCATCGGGCAGCAGATCGCCGACATGATCGAGCAGCGCACGGGCTACGAGACGCGCGTCACCGTTCTGGGGCACATCCAGCGCGGGGGCACGCCCACCGCCTTCGACCGCGTGCTGGCCACCCGCTTCGGCGTGCACGCGGCGGACATGGTAGCGCGAGGCGAGTTCGGCAAGATGGCTTCGCTGCGCGGGAACCAGATCGTCAGCGTGCCGCTGCAGGAGGCCACCGCGCAGCTCAAGACGGTGGATCCGGGCCTCTATGCCGTCGCCGAGGTGTTCTTCGGGTAGCCGTGCGACGTGAACACAAAGGCTCAGGTCTTGCTGATGGCACGTGCGGCGAATCAGAGGGTAGTAGGATGCGTGCCCGTGGAGACGAGGCGCCATTTCCTGAAGAAGACGTTGGGCGGGACCGCGCTGCTCGCCGCCGCGGGGGCGGTTCCGCTGGCGCTGCGCAAGACGCAGCTCCGCCCGGTCCGGCAGCCGCTGCGCTTCTTCACCGCGGCGGAGTACTCCGTGTTCGCCGCCGTGGCGGACCGCGTGCTCGCCCGCGGCACTTCCGACGTCCCGCAGGAGCTCACCGGCGTGTTGCGCTCGAGACCCACCGCGCCCGCTCCAGCCGACGTGGACGTGGCGGGAAAGGCCGACGCCTTTCTCGCGCCGCTCGACGCGGCGAGCGCGAAGGAGTTGAAGCAGCTGCTCGCCTTGTTCGACAACGCGCTCTTCAGCGTGCTGACGGGCGGACCGCCGCGGCCGTTCACGCGGATGACCCCCGCGGAGCAGGATGCCCATCTCGTGCGGTGGGCCACCTCGCGCATGGCGGTGCGGCGCACGGGTTTCCAGGCGCTGAAGCGCCTCTCCGCCGCGGTGTACTACGGCACGCCGGAGACCTACGCGTCGGTCGGCTATCCCGGTCCGCCGGACGAGCTGGTGCGGACGGTGCGGGCTGCACGGGGAAGGCCGTGAGCGGTATCGTGCGCGGGGACCAGGTCGGCAAGGACCTGCGGCTCACGCCCGACGCCTGCATCGTGGGGAGCGGCCCGGGCGGCGCGATCGTCGCCTCGCGCCTGGCCGCGGCAGGCGCGAGCGTGGTGGTCCTCGAAGAGGGCGGGCACCACGGCAAGGACGAGTTCGACATGCAAGAGGCGACCGCTTATCCGCGGCTGTACCAGGACCGCGGGAACCGGGCGACGGCCGACCTGTCCATCTCGGTCCTGCAGGGCCGCGCCGTCGGCGGCGGCACGGTGGTGAACTGGACCACGAGCTTCCGCACGCCCGACGACGTGCTCGCCTTCTGGCGCGACAAGGAAGGCGCTGCGCTGACCCCCGACGCGCTGCGGCCCCACTTCGACGAGGTCGAGCAGCGTCTCGGCATCCAGAAGGTCGATCTCGAGGAGGTGAACGCGAACAACCGGGCGCTCTACGACGGCTGCAAGAAGCTCGGATGGGCGGTGGACACCACCAGCCGCAACGTGCGCGGCTGCCTGCGCACCGGCTACTGCGGAATGGGCTGTCCGGTGGACGCGAAACAGAGCGCGGCGCTGACCTACCTGCCCGACGCCGTGTCGCGCGGCGCGACCGTCTACGCCGACTGCCGCGTGCGGCGCATCGAGTGGAGCGGCAAACGCGCCCAGGCGGTGATTGGCGAGGTGCTGCACCCCGGCACCCAGGAGCAGACCGGGCGGACGGTGCGCGTCGAGCCGCGCGTGGTGGTGGTCAGCGCCGGAGCCCTCAACTCGCCCGCGCTGCTGCTGCGCTCCGGCCTTTCGCAGGGCCCTGTGGGGCGCAAGACCTGGCTGCATCCGACGGTCGCGATGGTGGCGCTCTACCGCGAGCCGGTCGAGGGCTTCTACGGAGCGCCGCAGAGCGTCGCCTCGCATCACTTCGCCCACCGGGGAAAGGACGCCGGGTTCTTCCTGGAGGCGGCGCCGGTGCACCCGATGCTCGCGGGGCTGGCCTTCCCGGGCTTCGGCGCGCCGATGACGGGGCAGATGGGCCTCCTCCCGCACGTCTCGGTCAGCATCGCGCTGATGATCGACGGGTTCGGCGAGGGGGAGGAAGGCGGCACGGTGACGCTCAGGTCGGACGGAGGGCCGAAGCTCGATTACCCGCAGGGCGCGCGGCACTTCGAGTGCTTCCGCGCCTCGATGAAGGCGCTCGCCCGTGCGCACCTCGCGAACGGCGCGCTGCGCCTGTCCAGCCTGCACGTTCCCGCGGTGACGGTCTCGTCGGAAAAGGACCTCCCGGCCCTGGAAGCCGCTCCGCTGGGGCCGAACCGCTGCGGCGTCTTCACCGCGCACCAGATGGGCGGTTGCCGGATGGGCGCCGACCCGGCGCGGTCGGTGGTCAATCCGGAGCTGCGGCACCACTTCGTCGAGAACCTGTGGGTGGCGGACGGGAGCGTCTTCCCCACGGCGTTGGGCGTGAACCCGATGGAGTCGATCTACGCGGTCAGCTCCTGGGCCGCCCAGCACGTGCGCTCCGCCCTGGCCAGGGCGTGACCGACGAGGTGGACGAGCGGACCGTCGCCGGCGACGCGCTGCCCGACCGGCTCGATCGCGCGCTGGCGCGCCTGTTCGGGGTGAGCCGCGGTCGCGCCATGGAGTGGATCGCGGAGGACCGGGTGCGCGTCGACGGGCGACGGGCCGCGAAGGGATCCGCGGTGGGGCCCGGCGCCCGCGTGTCGGTGCGGCGGCCGCCCCCGGACGCTCCCGTGCCGCAGCCCGAGCTTCCCTTGCGGATCATACACGCCGACCCGCACGTGGTCGTCGCGGACAAGCCGGCCGGGATGCCGTCGCACCCGCTCAAGCCGGGCGAGACTGGCACCGCGGCCAATGCCCTGGTCGGCCGCTTCCCCGAGCTCTCCTCCGTGGGACCGGCGTCCCGCGAGGGAGGCCTGGTGCACCGGCTGGACACCGACACCTCGGGGCTGCTTCTCGCCGCGCGCACCGAGGCGGCGCATTCGCTGCTGCGCGCGCAGTTCGGCGCCCGGACGGTCGAGAAGGGCTATCTGGCCCTGGCCGCGGGCGAGCTGCACGCGGGCGGCGAGATCGACGTCCCGCTGCTGCACGACCCGCACGACGCGCGCAAGGTGCGGGCCGCGAGCGATCCTGAATGGGCGCAGGCCCACGGCGCGCGCGCCGCATCGACGCGCTTCACGCCGGTGGAGCGGCGCGGGGGCTTCACCCTGGTGGAAGTGGAGATCGCCACGGGAGTCTTGCACCAGATCCGCGCGCACCTCGCCTTCATCGGGCATCCGCTCGCCGGCGACGCGCTCTACGGCGGTCCCCAGCTGCCGGGGCTCTCCCGCCATTTCCTGCACGCGGCGCGCCTCGCATTCGCGCACCCGGACGGGACGCGCCCGCGCTACGACAGCCCGCTGCCGGAGGACCTGGGCCGGGTGCTCGAGGCGCTGCACTGACGAGGCTGCCTGCTGCGACCCATCGCCGCAGCGAGAATGGAACCGGACGCGCGGCAGTCCGTGAGCGTTGACAGCCAATATGGGCGTGTGTAGGCTCCGCCGCCTTTTAGCGTCCGGGCGGGTGCGCGCTTCAAGCGGCAGTTTCAGGTTTCAGGAGGAACTCTCCATCATGGGTGGCGGCGCAGATTTCAGTCTCCTCGGGATGTGGAAGTCCATGGGCATTCCCGCCCGCCTGGTCGTGATCGTCCTCGCGATCATGTCCATCTATTCGCTGAGCGTGATGGCGGAACGGCTCTTCTCGTTCGCCCGCGCGAAGGAGCAGAGCCGCCGCTACGCGGAGAAGCTGCGCGACTTGCTTCCGGGGCACCAGCTGGTCGAGGCGGCCAGCGTCGCCAACACGCTGAAGTACGGCCACATCCCGCGGGTCTTGGGAAGCGGCATCGCCGAGTACAACCGCGGCCGCGAGGCGCTCTCCCACCAAGGGCCGCACGACGTGGGTGAATTCGATCTGGTCGAGGCCATCAACCGATCCATCGAACGAGCCACCCTGCGCGTGACCGCAGACCTACGGCGGGGGTTGTCCGGCCTGGCGACCGTCGCCTCGTCCGCTCCCTTCGTGGGCCTTCTCGGCACCGTGCTCGGCATCATCACCGCCTTCCAGCTGATGGCCACCTCGGGCTCCGGCGGCCTCGCCTCGGTGTCGGCGGGCATCTCCGAGGCGCTGGTGACCACGGCGTTCGGTCTGCTCGTGGCGATCCCGGCGCTGATGATGTTCAACTACTTGACCAACCGGGTCGAGGAGATGACGGTCGACATCGCCGACGCCTCCAACGAGCTGGTGGACTTCTTCCTCAAGGAAGGCCGGTTCGACGAGCCGCTGACGAACCCCGGCGCCAACAAGCAGCCCGCCGCGGCCGCCACCGCACCCGCGGGCGTCCGGCCTCCGCAGCCCAAGGCCTAAGGAGCTGAACGACACATGGCGATGGACATCGGGGCGAAGAGCGGGGTCCGCTCCGACATCAACATCACGCCGCTGGTCGACGTCGTGCTGGTGCTCTTGATCATCTTCATGGTGATCACGCCCATGCTCCAGAAGGGCAAGAGCGTCGAGCTGCCCAAGGCCAAGAACGCCATCCAGAACAAGGCGCAGGGGCCGGATCCGCTTTTCGTCAGCGTCACCGCCGACGGGAAGGTCTACATCGAGAGCGACAAGCAGCCCGCCTCGCCCGAGCAGCTCGTCGACGCCATGAAGGCGGCCGTGGGCGAAGGCAAGCGCGTCATGGTGAAGGCCGACGTCAACACCGAGTACGGCGCCGTGCGGCCGGTGCTCGACCGGGCCTCGAAGGCGAAGCTGAAGGGGGTCCAGCTGGCCGCCGAAGAGCTGAAGGGAAAGTAACGCATGGGAATGGACGTCGGCGCCAAGAAGGGTCCGCGCTCGGACATCAACATCACGCCGCTGGTCGACGTCGTGCTGGTGCTGCTCATCATCTTCATGGTGCTGACGCCGCTCATGGAGAAGGAGATCGCCGTCCGCGTCCCGGAGGAGCCGGACCAGACGCAGGCGGTCGAGCCGCCTCCGCCCGACCTGTTGCAGATCCTCTTCAAGGTGGACGAGGCGGGCGTCTTCCACGTGAACAACGAGACGCTGACCGACGAGAACGCCATCGATCGCCTCAAGGTGTGGTACCGGGCCGCCAAGTCGAAGGAAGCCAGCCAGGGGCCGCCGGTGATTTTCTTCGACGCGGACGACAAGGCGAAGTACGCCCGCGCGATGAAGGGACTGGACACCATCCGGGACAGCTCTCCGGGCTGGACGATCGGCATGATGACCGAGAAGCTGGCCGCCGCCACCACCGGCACCGAACCCACCCCTCCCGGCGGCGCCCCCGCTCCAAATCCCACTACTCCGCCGCAGTAGCGCAAAGAGCGTTGCACCACGGAGCACACGGAGCTCACGGAGTTTTTCGTGTGATCCGAACGGGCGCAACGGCCGGATCGGAACGGAACCAAAATTACTCCGTGCCCTCCGTGTGCTCCGTGGTGCAGTCTTTTTGGCGCGACGGCGGGGTTCAGGAGCGGGGTTTGGCGGGGCGGTGGGAGCGGCTGCGGCCGCCGCGGCGGCGGCGCCGGCGGGGCTGGCCAGGGGAGGCCGGCGCGGACCGGCCGGGGCGGCGGTGGTCGGGGTCCGGTTCGAGATTGGAGAAGTCCTGCCCCGCGAACACCGACTGCCACTTCTGCAGCTGGTCGGCGCCGCGGCCCGTCGCCGCGACGGACAGCTCGAACACCGCGAGCGCCTCGGGGAAGATACTCTGCCGGGCGAAGGCCTGCGGCGAGAAACGCCGCTTCTTCCGCTCGCCCGAGAACAACGGCTGCGCGGCGAGGATGAGGCGGGCGCGCTCCGCGATCCGCCGCGGCAGCCGCGCCGTGCGCACCATCTCCGCCAGCACGATCTCCGGCGCGACCACGTCCTGGGGCAAGGACCACGGCTCGGGCTGCGCCGCGCCCACCGTCAGAGCGGCCGGGACGGTCGGCTCGATGCGCTCGTCGTGCGTCTCCTCGGCGCGCAGCGCGCCTTCCGGCAGCGGCGCGTGGGCCGGATCGCCGTCGCCCGCCTCGTCCAGCTCGCGCGAGAGCTCGGACAGCTCCTCGTCGAGCTCGTCCGACTCTTCGGCGGGCTCCGGGGTTTCCGCCACCGCTTCTCCGGCGGCGGGCGCCTGCAGCGCGGGCTCCGGCCTCCGGCCGGGCCGCGGGATCGGTCCGCGCGGACCTTTGCCCCGCGGCAGCGGCGCGAGCAGCGTCGCGAGGAGCACCGCGTCGGAGGGGATCTCTCCTACCCGGACGTGCGCGTCGAGCGCGTCCAGGGCGCGCAGGTGGCGCTCCGCTTCCGCGGGCCCGCGCCGCTCCAGGTGCTCGGCGACCGGCGGGAGGAGGACGCGCAGCGCGCCCACCTCGCTGAGCAGGTCCAGGGATCGCCGGGACGCGCCGCTGCGCAAGAGCTTCAACACCTCCTCCAGCACGCGGGGCGGCGCGCAGCGCGGGATCTCCGCCACGTGCTGCCGCATCGCGGCCAGGGTATCGGGCTCGATGCGCAGCCCGCACTTGGCCGCGAAGCGGATCGCGCGGAGGATGCGCACCGGATCCTCGCGCATGCGCACGTCGGGATCGCCGATGGTGTGCACCAGGCGGCGCGCCAGGTCGTCCTTGCCGCCCACGTGGTCCACCACCCGGCCCTCGTCGACGTCGTAGAACAGGGCGTTGATGGTGAAGTCGCGCCGGCGCGCGTCCTCCTCCGCGTTGCCGAAGACGTTGTCGTGGCGGATGAGCAGGTCCTGCGGCAGATCGGCCAGCTCGTCGAGAGGGCTCCTGCGGAAGGTGGAGACCTCGATGATCTTCCCGCCCCGGAAGAAGACGTGCGCGAGGCGGAAGCGGCGGCCGATCAAGCGCGAGTTCCGGAAGGTCGCCTTCACCTCGTTCGGATGCGCGCTGGTGGCGACGTCGAAGTCCTTGGGGCGCATCCCGAGGAGCAGGTCGCGGACGCACCCCCCGACGAGGTAGGCGGTGAATCCAGCGCGCCGCAACCGGCGCACGACCTTGACCGCGTCGGGGTCGAGGCGGTCGTCCGGAATCTCGGGAGGGAGCTTGCGCTCGACGTGCGTCGGCTCCGCTGTGGCGTCCTGCGCTCTGTCTCGAGGCATGAGAGCTTGGCTGGCTACCTAGAGGAAAGGCCGCGCTCGGTCAACAGAGCGACGCCCGGTGGAGTCGCCTCCGCACCCGCTCGTCCGCCTGTCCAGCCGGCAGCGAAGTCCGGCGGGCCGCGGCGCGCGTCTAGCCAGGCGGCCACAGCATGGTGCGGCCGCCCAAGAGGTGCAGGTGGACGTGGCCCACGGTCTGGACCCCGTCGGCGCCCGTGTTGATGAGCACCCGGAACCCGCTGTCGGCGATCCCCTGGTCGCGGGCTACCTCGAGCGCAAGCGCGTGCATGCGGCCCACCAGCGACCAGTCCTGCACGTCGTGCAACGAGGGGACGTGCTTCTTCGGGATCACCAGCACGTGCACCGGCGCCTGCGGCTCGATGTCGGGGAACGCCATCGTCTCGGCGTCCTCGGCGAGCCGCTTCACGGGGATCTTGCCTTGCGCGATCTTGCAGAAGATGCAGTCGTCCATGGTGGAGACCTTCTATACGAGCTTGCGGCTGTCGAGCAGCAGCGTGACGGGGCCTTCGTTCACGACGCGCACTTGCATGGTGGCGCGGAACACTCCTTCGGCGACGCGCACGCCGCGCGCGCGGCACAGCTCGCAGAACTTCCGGTAGAGCGGCTCCGCCTCGCCCGGCGGGGCCGCGCCGGTGAACGCCGGCCGGCGGCCCTTCTGCGCGTCTCCGAGCAGGGTAAACTGGGACACCGCCAACAGCTCGCCTCCCGTGTCCAGCAGGGAGCGGTTCATCTTCCCGTCCGCGTCCTCGAAGATGCGCAGCTCGACCGCCTTGGCGGACATCCACTCGGCGTCCTGGGCGGTGTCGCCCTGCGCCACGCCGAGGAGCACGCACAGGCCGGGGCCGATGCTGCCCGCCACCTGTCCGTCCACCAGCACGCTCGCCTCGCTCACCCGCTGCACCACGGCGCGCATGCGGGGGCTTCTCTCAATGCACCTCTCCGGCGCCGTTCCCAGGCTGGCGCGGATCGAGCGTCTCGAGGAGCGTGGCCATGTCGTCGGCGTGCTCCTCTTCCTTGGCGAGGATCTCCTCCATCAGCCGGCGCGTGGTCGGATCGCGGTCGCCGAACCAGCGGACCATCTCCGAATACGACTCGATGGCGATCCGCTCGGCGATGAGGTCCTCCTTGATCATGTCGACGAGCGACTCTCCCTCGGCGTACTGCGCGTGGCTGCGCGTGAGGAGGCCCTCCGGGTTGAAGTCCGGCGCCCCGCCGAGCTGCCGGATGCGCTCGGCGATCTGATCGGCATGGTGTTGCTCCTCGTCCGCGTGCTCCTTGAACTCCTCCGCGACGCCCTGGCGGTGGATCCCCGCGGCCATGAAGTAGTGGCGGCGGTACCGCAGCGTGCAGACGATCTCCGTGGCGAGCGCCTCGTTGAGCAGCTTGAGCGCCGTGCTCAGATCCGCCTTGTAGTCCGGCGTGACCGCGCCCTTCTCCACGTGCTCGCGCGCGCGGCGCCGGATCTCCTGGATGTCGCTGAGGAACGGCGTCGGCTTCGTGTCCATGTGCGTCTCCTCTCCATCGGGGGCAGGGGAAGCTAGCGCGTTGGCGCAGCGCGCGCGAGTCCCGCCGGCCTCCCATTTGACCGCAGGTCGCTTGCGTGACAGGAAGCGCGTCTCCGATGGCTCTCCCGGCGGGCTTCCTGGAAACTGCGACCGCCTTGGTCCGCGCCGACACCTCGCCGGGTCGGGGAACGCGGGCAGCCGCCAGCCTGCTCACCCCGCTGTACGAGGCGGCCGGCCTCGCCGCCCGGCCGCACGAGGACGAGCCGGGGGAGGTCAACCTGCTCGCCGGTCCGGGCGGATCCGGGAGCGAGGCCGCCGACCCCTCCCGCGTGGCGGCAGCGGGCGGCGTGCTCCTCGTCACCCACCTCGACACGGTCCCCGCCGGTCCCGCGGAGCGCTGGACGGAGACGGGCGGCGACCCGTGGGCGCTGACGGCCCGGGACGGCACGCTGTTCGGCCTCGGCTGCGCCGACGTGAAGCTCGACGCACTTTGCAAGATCGAAGCGGCCCGGAGGCTGCGAGGGAAAAAGCTCGCCCGGCCGTTCTGGCTGCTCGGCACCTGCGGCGAAGAGATCGGGCTGCGCGGCGCCCGGCGATTCGCGGCGAGCGCGGCGTTCCAGGAGATCCGGCCGCGCTTCGTCCTCTGCGGCGAGCCGAGCGAGCTGCAGCTCATCACCGCGCACAAAGGGTACGCCGTGGTCCGCTGCACGGTGACGGACTCGAAGGCGCGCGTGGTGTCCAGCGCGGGCCCGGGCGTCGAGCGGCTCTCGTTCGCGGGAAAGGCGGCGCACAGCTCGACGCCGCAGCTGGGCACGAACGCCATCCGCCGCGCTCTGGCCTGGGCCCGCTCCTCTGGCACGCCCCTCCTCTCGGCGGCGGGAGGCACCTCCGCGAACGTGGTTCCCGCGAGCTGCATTCTCGAGGTGCCCGCTCCGCGCGATTCCGGCGAACCCCCGCCCGAGGAGGTCCGGTTCCTTCCCGCCGGGGCCCCGCGGCCGAACCTGTGGCGGGCCGCGATGACCGCCGGCGCGCTGGAGGACCTCTGGATCGGGCTGCTGCGCGAGCTCGCGCCGCGCGAGGACGCGCGCTTCGATCCGCCCGGCGGAGTGGGAGGCCTGAACGTCCTCGAATCCGAAGGCGAGGCTGCGTCCGGCGCGGTCTACGGACGCGCGGCGGCGCACGCGACGCTCGATGCGCGGCTTCTGCCGCAGCACGACCCCGAAGCGTTCCTCCGCGTATTCGAGGAGAAGGCGCAGGAGTGGGTGCGCGGCCTGGGCGGAGACGATCTGTCGTTGCGCGTGGAAGTGACGCGCAACGCGGGCGGGATGTCGCTGGAGGACGGCGCGGAGCTGGTCGCGTCGATCGGCCGCGTCCTTTCGCGGTCGGGTCTCGATGGCCGGCCGCGCGCCAAGCCGACCAGCACGGAGGCCGGGGTGTTCGCGCGCGCCGGCTGCCAGGCGGTGGTGATCGGCCCCGGGCGGTCGACGGGGAACGCCCACACGGCCAACGAGCGGATCGAGATTGCGGAACTGGAGAAGGCAACCGCGGTATACGAGCAGATCCTCCTCGAGCTGTGCTCGTAGGCGGCCCGTCCCGGGAGACATCGAACTGCATGTACGTGATCCGCGACGTCCAGAGGAGCGACCTCGCATCCCTGCAGAAGCTCGCCCGTGAGCTCAACACGGTGAACCTGCCCGACGACGAGCGCGAGCTCTTGCGCATCATCGACTGGTCGGCGCGATCCTTCGACGCGCGCATCAAGAACCCCTTCGAGCGCGAGTACGTCTTCGTGCTCGAGGAGCCCCGGTCGGAGCGGGTGGTGGGCGCCTCGCTGATCATCGCGCAGCACGGCACCCGCGACGCGCCGCACGTCTTCTTCGACGTGTACGAGAAGGAGCACTACAGCGCCAACGTCGACCGGCACTTCCGCCACCGCGTGCTCTCCATCGGCTACAACTTCGACGGCCCGACCGAGATCGGCGGCCTGGTAGTGGACCCCGGCTACCGGGGCGGCCCGGAAAAGCCGGGCAGGCAGCTCAGCTACGTCCGCTTCCTCTACATCGCCATGCATCCCTCGCGCTTCCGCGACCGGGTCTTGGTCGAGCTGCTTCCCAAGCTCGAGGAGGACCGGCGCAGCCCGCTGTGGGAGGCGCTGGGCCGCAAGTTCACCGGCCTCTCCTACCAGGAGGCTGACCGGCTCTCGCGCCAGAACAAGGAGTTCATCCAGCAGCTCTTTCCGCCTGGCGAGATCTACGCGACGTTGTTCACGCAGAAGATCCAGGACGCCATCGGCGAGGTGGGCCCGGAGACGGCCGGCGCCAAGCAGATGCTCACCCGCATCGGGTTCCGCTACGACGAGCGCATCGACCCGTTCGACGGCGGCCCGCACTACTCGGCCGCGACTCGCGACGTGGAGCCCATCCGCCGCTATCGACGCGCGCGGTTGTCCGACGAGGATCTGCCGCCGGACGCGGGACCCGCGCCCGGAGACGTCGAGCCCCGCCTGGTCGGCGTCGAGCGCCCCCACGGACGCAACCGCTTCCGCGCGGTGCGCGCCTTGTGCGAGTTCCGCGACGCGGAAGTACGTCTGACCGCGGCCGCCCGCGACGCTTTGGGCGCACGCCCCGGCGATCGGTTGCATACGATCCCGTTCGAGTAGCCGTGTTCGAGCCACACTGGCTAGAACAAATCCAACCCACGGAGCTCACGAAGGAAGCGGCCGGTCACGAACGGGCGCAGGCGCTATTTTCCGATGCCAGATCGGGGTCTCCGTGCCCTCCGTGTGCTCCGTGGTGCGATCTCTTTGGCTGGAGCGTAGTCGCCCGGCGGATCAGCTCGCTCGCTGCAAGGTGTGGCCGGCGATGGCGGGCGGAAGGTAGAGGGTGAACGTTGCGCCCTTCCCCTCCTCGCTCGCCACCTCGATGCGTCCGCCGTGGGCTTCGGCCAGCCGGCGGGCGACATACAGGTTCAGCCCCAGCCCGCCGTAGGAGCGCGCGGAGACAGCGCGGCCGAAGCGGCCGAAGATCGATTCCAGCCGGTCGGCGGGCACGCCGATGCCCTGGTCCGCGACCGCGAGCACCCGTTCGGCGTCGGACTGGCGGACCGCGACCGTCACCGGCTTGCCCTCGCCATACTTGCACGCGTTGCGCAAGAGCGTGCTGACGATCCGCTCCAGGCGCGCGCGGTCCCAGAATCCCCGCGCTGGACCGCCCGTAACCGTCACGGCGCAGCCGAGCTGGTCGAACTCGACGCGCAAGCGGCCTGCAATCTCGCGCGCCAGCTCGGCCAGATCGAGCTCCTCTGGATGCAGCTCGAGCTCCGCCTCGCCCGCCAGCGCGGAGGCGTCGAGCAGCGACTCGATCAGCGAGCCCAGCCGGTGCGTCTGGCGGAGCGCGGTCCCGAGCTGGTCGCCCAGCGTGGCACCTGCGCGGTCGCGATCCTCGTCGAGTCGGCGGATGCGCTGCAGGTCGAGCTGCAGCGCGGTCAGCGGAGTGCGCAGCTCGTGCGCGGCGACGGTGAGGAACTCCTCGCGCAGCTCCATCGCCTGCTCGGCGGCGCTGAGCGCGCCCGAGTAGCCCCGCACCACCGACCGGAGCTGCCGGCGGGCGATGAGCCCGAGCAGGATACCGAGGAGGAGCAGCATCGCCACGCTGCCTCCGATGATGCGCGAGGCCCAGGTCCGTTCCCGGTGGGTCCGCTCGTCGCGCAGGCCCTCCTCGACGTCCACGAAGTCCCCCAGGCCCGCCCGCAGCCCCTCCATCCGCTCGCGGCCGAACCCCGTGCGTTCCAGCGAGCGCGCCGCGCGCTCGTCGCTGCGCCGCAGGTCGATGCATCGGGCGACGAACGATTCCCATTCGCGCCAGAGCGGCATCAGCGCCCGCAGCCGCGCCTGCTGCGAGGGGTTGTCGGCGACCATCTGCAGCAGCCGGTCCCACGTCTCGCCTGCGACGCGCGAGCTACGCGTATAGGGGGCGAGGAATTCGTCGCGCGGCACGTTCATGTAGCCGCGGAATCCGGATTCCCGATCGATGAGGACGCCCTCGAGCCTGTGCGCCGCCGTGATCACCTCGTCGGTATGCTGTACCCACCGGGAAAGGGAAATGAGCGCGCGCACTTCCCCCACCAGCGCCAGCGCGACCACCGCGCTCAGCGCGGCCGGGATCACCACCGCCTGGGTGAGCAGCCTGGGGACTGCTCGCTCCGGACGCGCCAAGGCCACGGGGCAGTGTAACCCCAGACCGTCTTCGGTTCACCGCTGCGGGCGTTCTGGCCACCTTCGCACCCCGGCGGCTTTCCGCGTGGCCAGCGGGACCAAGGCAGTGTATTCGCCTGCCGTGGACTTCGTCGCCGGAACCTTCGCCGAGCCGGAACGGCCCGAGGGCGTCATCGAGGACCGCTCGCCGGCGGACCTGAGCGTGCTCATGGGCCGGCACGGCTGGGCCGTCGCGCAGATCGATCGGGCCGTGGATGCCGCGACCGCCGCGCAGCCGGCCTGGGCCGGCCGTCCCGCCGCCGAGCGCGCCGAGCTGGTGCGCCGCATCGGCCAGGCGCTGAAGGCGCGCGAGGAGGAGCTCGCGCGCGCCATCGCGCTCGACGTCGGCAAGCCGCTGTGGGAGTCGCGCGCGGAGGTGCACGCCTGCGTCGCCAAGGCCGCGATCACCGTCGAAGACGGGCTGCGGCTGGTGGCGCCGTTCCCCGCGCCGGGCCAGCGCGACGCGGAGTGCCGGTTCCGCCCGCTCGGCGTGCTCGCCGTGCTGGGCCCGTTCAACTTCCCCGTGCACCTCCCCAACGGCCACGTGCTGCCCGCGCTCGCCTGCGGGAACACGGTGGTCTTCAAGCCGAGCGAGATCGCGCCGCACGCCGCGGAGCTCTACGCGCGCTGCCTGGCCGAGGCGGGCCTGCCGCCGGGCGCGTTCAATCTCGTGCAGGGTCCGGGCCCCGTCGGCGCCGCGCTCTCCGCCCATCCCGGCGTGGATGGCGTGCTCTTCACCGGGAGCTGGGCGGTCGGGCAGGCCATCCAGCGCGCCTCGCTGGGGCAGACGAAGCTGCTCGCCCTGGAGATGGGCGGGAAGAACGCTGCCCTGGTGCTGCGCGATGCCGACCTCGACAAGGCGGTGTACGACGCTCTCTTCTCCGCGTTCGTCACCGCCGGACAGCGCTGCACGGCCGCGAGCCGCCTGATCGTGGAAGGTCCGCCCGCACGCGCCGACGCGCTAGCCGCGCGCATCGCCGCCGCGGCGCAGCGGCTCTCCATCGGACATCCCCTGCGGGAAGGCGTGTTCATGGGACCGCTCGCCTCGGAAGCGGCGGTGGAGAGGTTCCTGGCCGGGAGCCGGGCGGCGCCGGAGACCCTGCTCGAGCCGCGCCCGTTGTCGCCGGGCGGACTGCGCGGCTGCTACGTCACGCCGGGCGTGCACCGCGTCCGCGAGCGGACGGGCTCGGCATACGAGCGGGAGGAGCTGTTCGGCCCCGACCTGGCGATCTATCATGCCGCCTCGGAGGAGGAGGCGGTGGCCATCGCCAACTCCACCGACTACGGGCTGGCGGCGAGCGTCCACACCGCGAGCCCCGAGGCGTTCGAGCGCTGCCTGTCCGCCCTCGAATGCGGGGTGGTGAACTGGAACGCTCCCACCGTCGGCGCCAGCGGGCGCTTGCCCTTCGGCGGGTTGAAGCGGAGCGGGAACCATCGGCCCGCGGGACTCTACTCGCCGCTGTACTGCGCCGCGCCCGTGGCGACCCTGCGAGGCGAGACCCGCCTCGATCGCAGCCGGCTGGCGCCCGGCGTCGCGTGGGTCGACGAATGAGCGGCCCGCTGCGCGTCGTGATCGGGACCGCCGGCCACGTCGACCATGGCAAGACCGCCCTGGTCAAGGCGCTCACCGGGATCGACACCGACCGGCTGCCCGAGGAGAAGCGGCGCGGCATCACGCTGGAGGCGGGCTATGCCCACCTGGACCTGCCCGGCGTCGGCACGGCGGGCGTAGTCGACGTCCCCGGCCACGAGCGCTTCCTGCGCGCGATGGTCGGCGCCGCCTTCGGGGTGGACGTGGCGATCCTCTGCGTGGCGGCCGACGAAGGCCCCATGCCGCAGACGGCCGAGCACCTCGACGTGCTGCGCCTCTTGGGAGTTCGAGCGGGCGTCGTCGCGCTCACCAAGTCCGACCTTTTGCCCGCGCTGGGCCCGGACCACCGCGAGCTGCTCCTCCTCGAGCTGAAGGACCTCCTCTCGGGTTCGTTCCTCGAGGAGGCGCCCATCGTGGAGTGCTCGGCGCGCACCGGCCAGGGGCTCCCCGAGCTGGTCCGCGTCGTCGCGCAAGCGGTGCGCGCGCAGCTCGATTCTCCCCGCTCCGACCAGGGACCGCTCTTCCTGCCGCTGGACCGGTCGTTCGGCGTCAAAGGCTTCGGGACGGTCGTCACCGGGACCTTGTTCTCGGGCGCGCTGCAGGCAGGCGACGAGGTCGACGTGGTCGGCGCGGGCGCGAAGGCGCGCAGCGTGCGCGTCCGCGGCGTCCAGGTGCACGGACACACCGTCCCCCGCGCACAGGCGGGGCAGCGGACGGCGGCGAACCTCGCCGGACTCGAGGTAGCGGAAGCGCCGCGCGGATCGGCGCTGGTGACCGCGGGCACCTTGGAGGCGACGGGGCCTGCGCACGTCCTCGACGTGGAGCTGGAGCTGCTCCCCTGGGCCGCGCGTCCGCTGAAGGACCGCAGCCGCCTGCTGGCGCACATCGGCACCGCGCAGGCGCAGGCGGTCGTGGCGCTGATCGATCGCGCGCAGATCCTGCCCGGCGAGCGCGCGCTGGCGCAGCTGCGCCTGGGCACGCCCGTGGCCGCCCTGGCCGGGCTCCGCTTTCTCTTGCGCGGCGAATTGGGAAAGGCGACCGAGGGGGCCGCACCCGCGGCCGGGCGGCTGGCCGCGGCGGCACGCGCGCACGCCAGCACGCTGGGTGGAGGGCGTATCCTGTCGGTCGCGCCGCGCCGGCGCCGCCGGCGCGACGCCGACGCGCAGGCGCTGCGGGCGCTTTCGGGCGACGATCCGGTCGCGCAAGCGGAGGAGCTGGTGCTGGAGTCGGGCCATCTCGGATGCTCGCCCGGGCGCCTCGCGGCGCGCGGCGCCTTCACCTCGAAGTCCGCCGACCGGGCGCTGGAGCGACTCGCGCAGCTCGGGCGGGCGGTGCTCTTCGATCGCGAGGCGCGCCTCTACGTGCACGCCGGCCTCTTGCGGAAGCTTACGCTGAGGCTCGCCGCCCGGCTCGCCGATCACGCGAAGGACTCGCCGATCGACCCCAGCATCGCGAAGGAGGAGCTGCGCCAGCGCGCCGGGTCGCCTCCGCCGCGCCTGTTCGTCCGCGCCCTGGCGCAGCTGGCCGAGGCCGGCGAGCTTCGCCAGGACGCCGAGCGGGTGCGGCCAGCCACCGCCGCCGCGCCGCTCACCGGCCCGGACGCCGACGCCCAGGAGAAGCTCGCCTCGGTGCTCGAGTCCGCCGGCCTCGCGCCGCCTCGGGCCGACGAGCTGCCGGCTCTCGCCGCGCAGACGCCGCAAAGGACGCAGCAGCTGCTCAAGTCGCTCGCCGCCAAGGGCCGGGCGGTCAAGGTGAGCGAGGAGCTCTGGTTCGCGTCGACTGCGCTGCACGACCTGCGTACCCGGCTGCTCGCGCATCTCCAACAGCACGGATCGATCGACGCGCAAGGCTTCAAGGAGCTGACTGGCCAGAGCCGGAAGTTCACCATCCCGCTCGCGGAGTGGTTCGACAAGGAGCGGTTCACGCTGCGGGTGGGCGACAAGCGCATCCTGCGCAAGGAGCGGGACCGGTGATCGCCGGCGCGCCCGAGGCGGAGAGCGAGATCGATCGGTTCCTCGCGCGGATCCCCATGCCCGCGTTCGTCATCCGCCGCGGCCGCGTCGTCGCCAGCAACGAGCGCTTCTGCGCGCTCTTGGGCCGCAGTCGGGCCGAGCTGGTCGCCGCCACGGACCCCTTCCACGCCTTCGTCGCTCCGGAGGACGCGGACAAGCTCTTCGCGCGCCATGCCGCGCGGACCGAGGGACGCGACGAGCCGGAGGAGTACGACTTCGCCCTGCGCGCCCGCGACGGGTCCCCGATTCCCGTGCGGATCCGCATCTCGCGCCACGAACCGGCTGGCCCGGGCGCCTTCCTGGCGCTCTGCACCGACGAGCGCGCGCGCTCTCGCACCGCCCAGCTCATCCGCGCATTCGCCGACATCGCCGTGTCCGCGCAGCGCCAGGCGACGCAGGACGGCATCTTCCGCCTCGTCGGCGAGCGGCTCGCCGCCGCCGGTCTCTCGGTGAACTTCAGCGTTCCGTCGGGAAAGACCTTCCGGCTGCTGGAGCTCGGAGGAGCGGCGCATCCGGGGATCGCGGCCCTGCGCGAGCGGTGGCCCAAGGAGATCCCGGTCGCCGCATTCCGCGAGCTGCTGCCCGATGCGCGCAGCCCCCACGGATCGCTGATCGACGATCTGCCCGCGCTGATCGCGCGCGTCCTGGGGAAGGACCGGGCCGAGCTGGCCGCCGTCGTCCCACCGAACGCGATGTTCTGCTTCATCCCGGTGGACGGGACGCCCCGATTCGCCCTGTCGGCCACGGGCTCCGGCATCGACGCGACCGTCGCCAGCGCGTTCGGCCTCTTCGGCCAGCAACTGGGCGCCGCGCTGGAGACGCTGCGGCGGATGGACGAGCTGGCGCGCTCGAACCGCGAGCTCCTGGCGGTCAACCGGGTGGCCCGCGCCAGCGCGAGCCTCGCCTCCGGCGAGTCGCTCGCGGCGGCGCTGGAGCGCCTGGCGGACGAAGCATCGCTCCGGCGCGCGGCCGTGCTGCGCTGCGAGGACGAGGTGCTCCTCATCGCGGCGCAGCGCGGGTTCACCGCGCGGACGCTCCGCGTGCGCGAGCGGCTCAGCGGCCCCTCGCCCTGGGCGGAAAGCGCGCGTTCGGGAGAGCCCGTGCTCTTCACCCTGCGCGACGACGGAACCGTGGCGGGGCATTCCCGACGTCTGAGCACGCCGCCGTACGGCGTCGTGCCCGTGGCGCCAGCCGGCATCCCGCAGCCGCCGACGGAAGGGCACAACGCGATCGCCCTGCCCCTGCAGGTCGGAGACGCCGTGCACGGCGTGCTCCTCGCGGTGCGCGACGCTCCGGTGGGGACGGAGGACCTGCGCCTGCTCTCCACGCTGGGAGCGCAGCTCGCCGTCACCCTGCTCACGGCCACGCTCTTCGAGCAGACGCAGCGCCGCGTCGAGGAGCTTTCGCTGCTGCTCGAGCTGGGCCAGTCCGCCCTTGGGCACCTCGATCTGGCGCGCGTGCTGCAGGCCGGAGCGCGCGTGGCGGTGCGCGTCCTGCGCTGCAGCGCCGCCTACCTCTACCTGCCCGATTCGGGCGGAGCGGCGTTGCAGCTGGCCGCGCTCGAGGATCCGGAAGTGCCTCCCGGCGTCGCGCCCGGCTTCACCTTGCCCATGAACACGCGCTCGCTGGCGGCGCTCGCGTTCTCCAGCCGGCAGCCGCAGGCGGCCCCCGACGCCGCAACCGACGAGCGCGTCGATCCGGCCGTGGTGCGGAGGTTCCGGTCCCGCTCGGTGCTCACCGTCCCGCTCATGTCGCACGACGTTCCGCTGGGCGTGCTCACCCTCATGTCCCGCGGCGAGCGCATCTTCGCCGCGCAGGACCTGCGGCTCGCCAGCCACGTCGCCCAGCTCCTCTCGGCAGCGGTGGCCGGCGCCGACGTCTTCGAGCGGGAACGCCGCCGCGCCGACGAGCTGGCGCTCCTCCAGGACCTGTCAGGCGCCATCACCGGCAAGCTCGATCAGCGCGAGCTTCTGGAGAGCGCCAGCGGCCGCCTGCTCCAGCTGGTCGAGGCGGACCTCGCGGCGGTGTACGAGCAGGCACCGGCGGACGGAGAGCTGCGGCTCTCCTGGGCGCAGGCCAAGTGCGGCGCCGCCTATGGTCTTCCCGCGCAGGTCCCCTGGGACGAGGGCCCCGGCTGCGCGGACAAGCTGCAGCAAGCGGTGGTCGCCTCGTGCACCCTGGGCGGCAGCGCGGCTCCGGTGCGCATCGGGCGCTGCGCGTCGGTGCGGCTTCCCGGCGGACGCGGCGTCCTGGGGGCGCTCTGCCTGGGGAGGGTGGGGGAGCGCGACTTCACCGCCGACGAGCTGCGCATCCTCGACGCCGTCGGCGCGCAGCTCTCGGTGGCGATGGAGAACGCCCGCCTCTACGCCGAGCAGCGCGCCCGCGCCGAGGAGATGACGCTCCTCAACGAGGTGAGCCGCTCGTTCGCCGGCGCGCTGGAGATCAACCCGCTCCTGGTGGCTGCCGGGCAGGCCCTGCGCAAGCTGGTGGACGCGAGCAACTGGTTCGTGCTGCTCCTCGATCCGGCGGCGCAGGTGCTGCGGGTGGCGGCCTGCAGCCCCGAGCACGCGGACTTCATGCGCGACGTGCAGCTGTCGCTCGATCAACCTTCCCTGTCCGCGCACGTGGTCCGGACCCGCCGCGCCGCCCAGGCGCAGGGGACGATGCTGCAGCAGCTGGCGTCGCGGCGGCTGGTCGACCACCTGCATGAGCGCGCGGTGCTGGTCGTGCCGCTGGTCGCGCACGACGAGGTGCTCGGCGTCGTCACGCTCGACGATACCGAGAGGGCGCGCGTCTTCACCCAGGCGGAGATGGAGCGGACCACCGCGTTGTGCCAGCAGATCGCGCTGGCGCTCCTCTCCGCGCGCCTGTACGAAGACCTGCGCAAGAGCTACGCCGAGCTGGCGCGCGCGCAGGCCGAGCTGATCGAGCGCGAGCGCCTCGCCGCCCTGGGCGAGATGGCGGCCTCGGTGGCGCACGAGGTGCGCAACCCGCTGGGGGTGATCTTCAACTCGCTGGGGAGCTTGAAGCGCCTGCTGCAGCCCAAAGGCGACGTGCAGCTCCTGCTCGACATCGTCGGCGAAGAGGCCGACCGCCTGAACCGCATGGTGGGCGATCTGCTCGACTATTCGCGGCCGCTGCGGCCCACCGTGCAGCCGGTATCGCTGCAGCCCGTGCTGGAAGAAGCGATCGCCTCGACCCAGCGGCCCGGCGAGGAGAGCTCGGTCGAGGTGCACCTCAAGATCGAGCCGGATCTGCCGCCGGTGCGCGCGGACGCCCGCCTCTTGCGCCAGGCGGTGGTGAACCTGGTCACCAACTCGCTGCAGGCGATGCCCCACGGAGGCGTGCTGACCGTCAGCGCGGCGCGGGTGCTCTCCGATGCGGGGCCGCAGGCGCGCATCGCCGTCCACGATACGGGCTTCGGCGTCCCGCCGGACGCGCGCTCGAAGATCTTCCAGCCCTTCTTCACCACCAAGCCGACCGGTACCGGGCTGGGGCTCGCCGTGGTCAAGCGCATCGCCGAGGGCCTCGGAGGACGCGCCCTGCTCTCCGACTGCGACCGCGGCACCGAGTTCCACCTGCTGCTCCCGTTGTCCGGGTAGACTGGGCGGCGATGAGCGAATCGACAGAGCGGCGGGAGGCCGAGCCACCCCCGTCGCCCCGCTCCCGCGTCCTGATCGTCGACGACCAGCGCAACATGCGCACCACCACGGCGCTGGTGCTGCGCCAGGCCGGATACGACGTCGCGGAAGCGGAGAGCGGCGAGGCGGCGCTCTCGCGCCTCTTGGCCGAACCGTTCGACGTGGTGCTCACCGATCTCAAGATGGCGCCCCTCGACGGCATCGCGGTGCTGCGCGGCGCGCTGGAGATCTCGCCCACCACGCAGGTCATCGTGATGACTGGCTACGGGACGGTGGAGAGCGCCGTCGCCGCCATGCAGGAAGGAGCGCACGACTACCTCTCCAAGCCGTTCAAGGAGGAGGAGCTGCTGATGCGGGTGCAGCGGGCGCTGGAGAAGCGCAAGCTGCTGGTCGACGTCGGACTCTTCTCCGACGAGTTCCGCCGCCGCTACAAGCTCGAGGAGCTGGTCGGCCGCTCGGCGCCGATGCGCGAGCTGCTCACCAAGGTGGTGCGCATCGCGCCCACCGAGGTGACGGTGCTGATCACCGGCGAGAGCGGCACCGGCAAGGAGCTGATCGCGCGCGCCATCCACGCCAACTCGCGCCGGGCGGCGCGGCCCTTCGTGCCGGTGAACTGCGCGGCGATCAGCGAGAGCCTGCTCGAGAGCGAGCTGTTCGGGCACGTCAAGGGGGCTTTCACCGGCGCGGTGAAGCTCCGGCGGGGACTGCTCGAGGAGGCGGGCGGCGGGACCTTCTTCTTCGACGAGATCAGCGAAACGACGCCGGCGTTCCAGGCGAAGCTGCTCCGCGTCATCCAGGAGCACGAGATCCGGCGCGTGGGGGACAACGCCTCCATCCAGGTGGACGTGCGCGTGCTGGCGGCCACCAACCAGGACCTGGGGCAGGCGATCGCCGAGAAGCGCGTCCGCGAGGACGTCTTCTACCGGCTGAACGTCGTGCCCCTGGTGTTGCCTCCGCTCCGCGACAGGCGCGAGGACATCGCGCTCCTCGCCCAGCACTTCGTCGATCGGTTCAACCAGCGCAACGGCACGCGCCGCACGTTGACGCAGGGAGCGATGCTCAAGCTCACGGCGCACTCGTTCCCCGGCAACGTGCGCGAGCTGGAAAACGTCATCGAGCAGGCCGCCGCGCTCGCCCGCGCGGACTCGATCGGCGCCGACGATGTGTTCCTCGAGAGGCAAGGGGACGCCGCCTCCGCTCCGGGCGCAGCCGGCGGACCCGCGAAGACCCTCGCGCAGCAGGTGGACGACGCCGAGCGCGAGGCGATCCAACGGGCGCTCGCCCGCTGCGGGGGCAGCCTCGAGCAAGTTTCGCGGGAGCTGGACGTCTCCACCACGACGCTGTGGCGGAAGATGAAGCGGCTGGGGCTGCGCCGCGACTGATAAGCTAAAGAACGGCGTGCCGAAGAAGAAGCCGTTCAACAACCCGTTCGGAGGGTTGAAGATCGAGAAGCCTCCGCCCGCGGAGGAAGCCGCTCCCGCCGCGCCGGCGAATCCCGCGCCTTCGCCACCCGATCCGGCGCGCCCCCTCTCGGAAGACGACCTGTGGGCGCTGGCGGTCGAAGGGGCCGCGCCGCTCGCCGACCGGAGCGCCCGGATCAAGCCGGATCCGGAGCCGATCGCCACGGCGCACGAGCCGCTCGACCCGGAGCTTCTCGCCTACGACGAGCTCCGCGCGCTTGTGAACGGCGCGGCGCCGTTCGACATCGCCGATTCGGACGAGTTCATCGAGGGCTCGGCGCGCGGGCTCGATCATCAGGTGCTGCGGCGGCTGCGGCGCGGCGAATTCTCGGTGCAAGGGCACGTCGATTTGCACGGGCTCACCCGCGACGAAGCGCGTGCGGAGCTGGAGGGGTTCCTCGCGCGCTCGCGCCAGGCGGGGAAGCGTTGCGTCCTGGTGGTGCACGGCCGCGGCTTGCACTCGAAGGACCAGATGCCGGTCCTCAAGGATGCCTTGAAGCGCTGGATGAACACGGCCCGCTTCCGCGACCACGTCCTCGCCTTCGCCACCGCCCGCCCCCACGACGGCGGCCTCGGCGCCGTCTACGTCCTCCTCCGCCGCCTCTAAGCCCTGGAAGATCACCACGAAGAGCGCGAAGCGCGCGAAGATCGTTTTTCAAAACCCAGACTTCGCGAGCTTCGCGCTCTTCGCGGTGATCCCTTCGCCGAGTGCCTCAGCGGGCGAAGGTGGTGGTGGCGGATTGGGCGATGCGGGCGAAGGTGTCGGGTTGGATGCCCATCCAGAGGATCAGGGCGGCGCAGCCGGCCAGGGCGATGCCCGCGGCGATGAGGTGACCGCCGGAGACGGGCTCGGCCTTCGCCTGCGGCACCATGTACACGTACACGACCACGCGCAGGTAGTAGTAGAGGCCGGCCACGCTGGTCAGGACGCCGATGACTGCCAGCGAAACGAGATCGGCGGCGATCGCGGCGCGGAACACGGTCACCTTCGCCATGAAGCCGGCGGTAGGCGGGATGCCGGCGAGCGAGACCATGAAGAGCGTCATCGCCGCCGCCAGCCCGGGGTGCCGCTCGGACAGACCGGCCCAGGAAGACAGATCGTCTCCGCCGCCGGCCAGCGCCTCCTTGCGCTCGATCAGCGCGACCACGCCGAACGCGCCGATCACGGTGGCGCCGTAAGCGGCCAGGTAGAAGAGCAGGCCCTCCAGCGCGTCGCCCCGCGGCTGGGCGCCGGCCATCGCCGCCACGGCGACCAGGAGGTAGCCGGCGTGGGCGATCGACGAGTACGCCAGCATGCGCTTCACGCTCCGCTGCGGGACCGCCAGCAGGTTTCCCAGGAGCATCGTGAGCGCGGAGAGCCACACCACGAGCTTCTGCCATCCATGGGGGCCCAGCGCGGCAAACGGGTCGCCGAACCCCCCGACCAGGATGCGCACCAGCGTGGCGAAGGCGGCGACCTTGACTGCCGCGGCCATGAAGCCGGTCACCGGGGCCGGCGCGCCGTCGTACACGTCAGGCACCCACATGTGGAACGGGACCGCGGCCACCTTGAACGCGAATCCCGAGGCGAGCAGCGCGGCGGCGGCGAAGAGCAGAGTGGCCGTTGCCGGCGGGCTGCCGCCCGATGCCGCCAGGCGCACGGAGCTCGCCACGTCGGCCAGGCGCGTCGACCCGGTAGCGCCGTACGCCAGCGCCGCGCCGTAGAGGAAGATGGCGGCCGCGAAGGATCCCAGCACGAAGTATTTGAACGCGGCTTCCGCCGGCCGCCGGCCGCGGCGCAAATACGCCGACAGGCAGTACACGGCGAGGGACATCACTTCCAGCGAGATAAAGATGACGATGAGGTCGGTGGCCTGCCCCAGCAGGCACATCCCGGAAGCCGAGAAGAGCGCCAGCGCGTAGTACTCCCCGCGGGTGGCGCGCAGCGCCTCGAGGTAGCCGAAGGACACGAAGCAGGAGAGCACCAGCGCCCCGCACACCACTGCCGCGACCACGCGGGCGAACCCGTCGGTCACCGCGGCGCCCGAGAAGAGCGGCGCGGCGGGGTCTCCCATCTGCGCGACGGCGGCCCAGAGCCCGAGGAGCGCGAATACCGCGGCGAGCCACGCCTGGTAGCGGCGGTCGGCCGGTGGCGCAGGCTCAGCGGTCCGTTCCCCCGGATGGAACCGCGCCGCAGCCGCCGGCGAGACGGGTTCGCCGCTCAGCGCGGCGGGGCGCGGAGGAGCCGGCTTTGCCGGCGACGGGCCGGAGCCCGAGGCGAAGGCATTGGAGGCGCGCAGGAACACCTCCGAGGTGAGCAGCACCAGCGCGCCGGCGGCGAGGATCAGCGCCGGCAACACGCCTTGCAGATCGGAAGGGTTGAAGTTCATCGCTCGCCTACCGCGCGCACGGCGCCCGCCCGGCCCGGGTCCAGCGGCCACTGCAGCTCCGCCCCTTGCGGCCGCGCCGCGCGCGGGCGCGCCACGCGCTGGATGAGCTCTTCCGCCGGCACCCGCGACGCGTTGAGGAACGGCTGCGGATAGAGGCCGATGAGCAGGATGGCGGCAAGCAGCGGAACCACCGTGAGCCACTCGCGGACGGTCAAGTCCGGCATGCCGTGCTCGGCCGCGCGCCGCTTGGGCCCGAAGATCACCCGCTGGACCATCCACAGCATGTACACGGCGCCGAGGATGACGCCGGTCGCGGCGACGACCGAAAGGACCTGGCCGAGCGGCAGGCTCCCCCACTTCCCCAGCGGCGTGGTGGAAGCGAACGTCCCGATGAGGATGAGGAACTCGCCGATGAACCCATTGGTGCCGGGCAGGCCGATCGACGAGAGCACGACCACCAGGAACACCGCCGACAGGGCGGGGGCGACGCGCGCCACGCCGCCGTAGTGGCCCAAGTCGCGGGTGTGCGTGCGCTCGTAGAAGTACCCGACGATGAGGAAGAGCGCGCCGGTGGACACGCCATGGTTCACCATCTGCAGCACGGCGCCATTCACCGCCTCGGCCGTGAGCGCCGACAGGCCGAGCATGACGAACCCGAGGTGCGCCACGGACGAGTACGCGATCAGGCGCTTCAGGTCCTGCTGCGCCATGCACATCAAGGACCCGTAGACGATCCCGACCACCCCGAGCGCCGCGATGGCGGGCGCGTACTGCAGCGCCGCCGCGGGGAAGAGCGGCATCGCGTACCGGATGAACCCGAAGGTGCCCATCTTCAGCATCACGCCGGCGAGCACGATCGATGCCGCCGCGGGCGCCTCGGTGTGCGCGTCGGGGAGCCAGGTATGCAGCGGCCATACCGGCACCTTGATGGCGAAGGCCAGGGCGAAGGCGAGGAAGAGCCATTTCTGCGCACCCGCGCCGAGCGGCGCCATCTGCGCCTGGAGCGCGACGTAGTCGAAGGTGCGGGGCTGGCCGGCGGGAGCGGAGTGGCTCCACAGGTAGAAGATCGCGAGCAGCATGAGCACGCTGCCGACGAAGGTGAAGAGGAAGAACTTCACGGCCGCGTAGATGCGCCGCTCCGAGCCCCACATCCCGATCAAGAGGTACATCGGGATGAGCATCGCTTCCCAGAAGACGTAGAAGAGCACCAGGTCGAGCGCCGCCAGCGTCCCGATCATCGCCGTCTCGAGCACGAGGAGCGAGATGCAGTAGAGCTTCACCCGATCCTGGATGTACTTCCACGAGCTGAGCACGACGATGGGACCGAGGAAGGTGGTGAGCAGGACGAGCAGCAGCGAAACCCCGTCGAGGCCGACGTGGTAGCTGAAGCCGAGGCTCGGCGCCCACTCGGTGCGCTGCTCGAACGAGAAGGCGCGCGCAGCCGGGCGGAAAGCCGCGGCGAGCGGGAGCGAAAGCGCGAAGGTGACGATCGAGGCGAGCAGCGCCACGCCCTTGTGCTGGCCGCCTTCGTCGCGGGGAAGGAAGGCGACGATCGCCGCGCCGACGATGGGGGCGAAGATCACCAGGGTGAGGAGGTGCGACTGCAGGAATT
>JBJMQJ010000052.1:0-3893 GCA_045802765.1 Myxococcales bacterium | reverse complement strand
TGTTCGGACATGAGCGCGGCTCGTTCGGCGGCGCGACCCGCGACAAGAAGGGTCTGCTCGAGCTGGCCGAGGGCGGCACGGTGTTCCTGGAGCAGGTCAGCGAGCTGTCTCCGCCGCTGCAGGCGAAGCTGCTCCGGGCGCTCCAGGGAGGCGAGATCCAGCCGGTGGGGAATGGCCGGGTGGAGCGCGTCGACGTGCGCGTGATCGCATGCACCAATCGCGACCTCCTGGCCGAGGTCCGCGCACGCCGCTTCCGGGAAGACCTCTACTACCGGCTGGCCGTGGTCGAATTGCTGGTCCCTGCGCTGCGCCAGCATCCCGAAGACATCCCGGACTTGGCGGCCGAATTCGCCGCCCGCTACGGCAAGCGCTTCGGCGACCCGGAGGTGCGGCTCTCGCCGGCGCTCATCGAGGCGCTCTGCCAGGCCCGGTGGCCCGGCAACGTCAGGCAGCTCGAGAACGAGGTTGCGCGGATGATCGCGCTCCGCAGCACGGATGAGATCGGTGTCGAGGCGTTTGCCGGCGCGCCAGCGTTCTCCGCTCCGATCGAGCCTCGCACGACTCGCTCCGCCGGACCGGAAGGTGGGCTCTCGTTGCCGGAGCAGGTGGAAGCGCTCGAGCGGCGCATCATCGCGAGCACCATGAACGCCGTCGCCGGAAACCAGTCCGAGGCCGCGCGCAGGCTCGGCCTCAACCGCGGCGCCCTGATCGTGCGGCTGAAGAAGTACGGCCTGGCGCCGCCGCCGACGGTGCTCCACGCCAGGGGAGGATCGACGGCCTCCGCGGAGTCGGCGCAGGCGGCTGCCTGAAACGCCCGGAGCCGGAGTCGGGACGTCTCCTGGACGTCTCCGTCACAGCCCCAGAGCCGACAAGCCGGCGTGATCGTCAGGACGGCGGCCCAGCGGCCAGAAGTATTTGCGCTCTGCCTCGCCGATGGGCAAGTCGTTGATGCTCGCGTAGCGGCGCCGCATCAGTCCGTCGCCGTCGAATTCCCAGTTCTCGTTCCCGTACGAGCGGAACCAATGACCGCTGTCGTCGTGCCATTCGTAGGCGAAGCGGACGGCGATGCGGTCGCCGCTCACCGCCCAGAGCTCCTTGATCAGCCGGTAGTCGAGCTCCCGGTTCCACTTGCGTCGCAGGAACTGCACGATGGCCTCACGGCCGGTGACGAACTCGGCGCGATTGCGCCAGACGCTGTCGGCGGTGTAGCCCAGCGATACGCGTTCCGGATCGCGGCTGTTCCAGGCATCTTCGGCGAGCCGCACCTTCTTGATCGCCGAGTCCCGGTCGAACGGCGGCACCGGGGGCCGCGGTTGCTTGGCTTCCATCGATCCCTCCTGGGTGGAGTAGAGGCTCGACGAGCAAACCGGTTGCGCGAAATTCACCGCGGCGTCAGTCGTCGCTCCGCTGCCGCCGGACGCGACGCCGGGGTCCCTCTCGCCGTACTGATTCCGGCTGTTCGTCCGATCTGATGAATGAACTGGCGCAGCGCCGACCAGCGCCAGCAGAAGATCAGGATCAGGGCGCCCCAGGAGATCGCCGAGATGCCCGCACCGGAGCGGAGCTGCGGCGTCCGGTAGGTCATCTCGACCCGGTGGCGTCCTGCCGGAACCTGGACGGCGCGCAGCAGGTGATCGGCGGGTACGACCGGCTCAGGCTTTCCGTCCACGCTCGCCGTCCAGCCGGGCGCGTCCTCGTCGACCAGCACGGCGTATCCTCCGGCGGCGGAGCCGCAGTCCAGCTCCACCCGCTCGGGGACGTAGGAGACGATTCCGCAAGGCGACAGCGGCAGTCCGTCGCGGTCCGGGGCGGCCGGAGGACCCGAGCCGGTCAGGACGACGAGCCCGGGATCGGCCGCGTGCGCGGGAGAGAAGACCGCGTCCAAGGTCTCGGACGGCGGCGCCCAACGCCAGCGCGGCGCGACGAAGGCGCGGGGACGGACGCCCTCGGTGGGAACGAGCGCCCAGCGATCATTCTCCCGCGGCGCCGCCGTCCCCGGAGAAAGCAGGACCTCGGCGACCGTTCCTTGTGGGGGCCGTCCCGGTGGGAAGAGGCGCCAGCGCATCTCGGAGGGAAGCGCGACATAGTCGATCGCGTACAGCGCCAGGAAATCCTTCAGCGGCACGCTGGCTGCCCGCGTCCAGAGAGCGGCGAACTCACGGCTGCGCCATCCCTCGAATCCGGGGACCGCGGCGAAGCCGTACCGGGCGACGCTGTCCAGGTAGAGCGTCTCGTGCCGGTAGACACCCTGCTGATCGGGCGCGACGTCGGCGTCGAGAGCGGGCGACCGGAGGATGCGCGGAGGGGGAAGCGCGGGCGCCGCTTCCGCCGAGCGCAGCAGCCCGGGACGGCTGCGCAGGCGCTCCACCTTGGCGACGGGGGCGATCGTCCATCCCTCCCAGGCGGCGTGGAGCACATGCACGACGACGGCAAGAGTTCCGCTGGTCCCTCCGATTCCCGGGCGCAGCGCCGATCGGAGGAACAGCCAGGAAGTCGCGGCGGCGGCGGCGAAGCTGACCACGCCGGAGCGCAAGCTGAGCGCGAGGGCGCCCTCGACGTCGACCGGGGGGACCATCAGCGCGCCGGCGGATTCCAGCGACGCGCTCAGCGCGGGCCAGAGCACCGAGAGGAGAATGAGGGGCACCACCAGGGACCCGATGGCCGCGCCGAACACCCAAGGCACGGCGCGGGAAACGCGGCCCAGGTCGGAAATCCCCGCGCCGGCCAGTGCGCAGAGAAGGCACAGCGCGCCAGCGACGTGCTTTTCGGGATAGCGGATCAGCTGCTCGGGCGGAAAGCAGGCGCGAAACAGCGGGTACACCGGAGTGTACGCGCCGAGCGCGAGCACCAGCAGGATGGCGACGCCGATCCAGAGGCGGCGGCTGCCGGTACGCCGCGCCACGGCGGCGAGGGCAGCGAGCGCCAGCACGGGAGCGCCGAGATAGGCGCTGAGCGACCAGGACGTGTCCAAAGCGCCGCCGCCGCTGGCGGCGACCAGCTCGCCCAGGTTGTAGCGTGGGTCCGCCGGGTTTCCGAGGAAGCCGGGCCAGACCAACTCCACGAGACGCCAGGGATGCAGCGACCAGAGCGCGCCCTCGCGCATCCCGATCGCCTGGCGGGTGGTATGGGGAAGAAGCGCCAACCCGGGTAGCAGGCCGGCCGCCCCCAGGAAGAAAGCGCCGGCATAGGCGCCCGCGACCCAGCGCAGCGTCCGCGTGGGTCTGGTCCCGCGGCTGAAGGCGACGATCGCGGCCACGATGGCTGCGGTGACGTTGGACGCGGGATCTCCGGCCAGCACCTGCGCGCCGAGGATGGCCGCGAGAACGCCGGCATTCTTCAACCGGTCACCATCGTCCTGCACCACCCGATCGGTCGCCCAGGCGACCCAGGGGATCCAGGCGGTCGCCGCGAAAACTTTGTTGGGCGCGATCGACTGCACGTAGCCGCAGGCCATGAACGCCGCGCCGGCGAACGTCGCCCCCAGGGCACTCGCCCCGAGTCGCCGCGCGAACAGGGCAGTCCCAATTCCGGACAGAAGCACATGCAGCGCGATCACCAGGTCGACCGAGAGCGGCAGCGGGATCACCGCCACCAACCAAAGGAGCGGATAGGTGACGCCGTTCGCGGAGCTCGCCGCGAATTGCGTCCCGAATCCGACCAGATCGTTCCATTCCGGGATCCGCCCGGCGCGCACCGCGTCGGCCAGGATCTGCCGCTCCGGCCAGGTGTAGATGAGGTGATCGCGCAGGACGAACGTGCTCCCGCCGAGGAGCTGGCGGGCGTACAGCGCGAGGCAGACGATCGCCATCGACGCGAGCGCGAGGTGAAACCCCGCGGGCGGCCGCTCGACCTTTGTCGGCGTGCTCCGTCCCATGGTCTCCCTGCCCGCTCCT
>JBJMQJ010000051.1:0-10153 GCA_045802765.1 Myxococcales bacterium | reverse complement strand
GGATGAAGCCCGAGGTGCAGTTCGTCGGCGAGAGCTTCGCCAAGTTCGGCACCGTCGACTTCTCCAGCCACATCAGCAAGGTGATGGGCGCGCAGCCCGAGGCGATCTTCTCCACCGAGTGGGGCGGCGAGGCCGTCACCATGGTGAAGCAGGCCAAGCTGTTCAAGGTCTTCGAGCAGACCAAGGCCTTCATGATCGCCATGGGATCGGCGATGGACGTGCTGCAGGGCCTGGGCGCCGACTACCCCGACGGAGTGTGGGCCTCGGGCCGCTACTATTTCGGCTACCCGGATACGCCGCAGAACAAGAAGTTCGTCGACACCTTCCGCAAGCGCTGGCAGAGCTACCCGAGCTACGTGTCCGAGACTTCCTACGCGGCGCTGTACGCGATCAAAAAGGCGGTGGAGAAGGCGAAGACGCTGGAGATCGATCCGCTGATCGCGGCGCTCGAGGGGTTGCAGGTGGACCGGCCCGCCGGCCCCTGCACGATCCGCAAGGAGGATCACCAAGCCGTCTACGCGGTCCCGTGGGGGCGCATCAAGCACGACTCGAACTTCCCCATGCCGGTGCTCGGCGATCTGCGCGTCGCGCCGACCGACGAGTACTACCGGAAGCCGCCCTTCCCACCCGTCGAGGCCTGAAGAGCATCTGGCTGACGCTGCATGGGACGCGTGCTCCTCTTCCAGGGCCTGGTCGGCCTGACCGAGGCCATGTACCTGTGGCTGGTCGCCGCCGGGCTGTCGCTCATCTTCGGCGTGCTGCGCGTGCTGAATTTCGCGCACGGCGCGCTGTACATGATCGGCGCGTACCTCACCTATGCCGTCTTCCGCGCCTTCGGCGGCAACTTCTGGGTCGCCCTTCTCGTCGGCCCCATTCTGGTCGCGCTCATCGGCTGGGTGATGGAGGTGTTCTTCCTCCGCCGTGTCTACCGCGCCGACGTGGCCTTCCAGCTGCTGCTCACCTTCGCCTTCGTGCTCATCCTCGACGACCTGGTGAAGCTGGTGTTCGGGCCTGTGTACCAATCGCCGCCCACTCCGAGGTCGCTGTCGGGAGCGGTGATGATCTTCGGCTCGCCGCTCCCGACCTACCACCTCTTCATCCTCGCCGCCGGCGGAGTGGTGGCGGTCGGGCTGTGGCTCTTCCTGGAGAAGACCCGCTGGGGCCTGCTCGTCCGCGCCACCGCGGCGGACCGCGAGATGGCTCGCGCCCTCGGGGTCCGCTCGTCGCGTCTGTTCACCGGCGTGTTCATGCTCGGCGCCTGGCTCGCCGGCCTGGGAGGGGCGCTTTCCATCCCCGTGCGCTCCATCTCGCCCGGGATGGGAGAGCTGATCATCATCGAGGCCTTCGTGGTCGTCGTGCTCGGCGGTCTGGGCAGCTTGCGCGGCGCGTTCATCGGATCGCTCGCCATCGGCCTGCTCCATTCTTACGGGATCGTCTTCCTGCCCGTCTTCGAGCTGGCGCTCGCGTATCTCGTCATGGCGGCCGTCCTGGTCGTCCGGCCCTGGGGCCTCTTCGGCGTGCGCGAGGCCTGAGACATGGAAACCGCGGCGCGCAGCGGAGCAGGGCGGACCGCTGCCGCGGCGGTGCTGTGCGCGGCCGTGCTGGCGGTGCCGGCCCTCTTCGGCGCCTTCGCCCAGTACTTCGCGCTGAACGTGCTGCTCCTCATGCTGCTGGCGCTGTCCTTCAACCTGCTCTTTGGCATGACGGGGCTCCTGTCGTTCGGGCATGCGGCGTTCTACGCGGCCGGCGCGTACTCGACCGCGCTGATGCTCCGCGCCGGCGCGCCGCTATTGCCCGCGGTGCTGGCCGGCGCCGTGTGCGCCGCGGTGCTCGCTGCGATCGTGGGCGCCTTCTGCGTCCGCCACACCCGCGTGTACTTCTCGATGCTGACGCTCGCGTTCGGCATGTTCGTCTATGCCATCGTGTGGAAATGGACCGACGTCACCGGCGGCGACGACGGGCTGGTCGGGATCCCACGGATGAGGCTGGGCCTGCCCGGGCCGATCGACCTGAACCTCGCTCCGCTGCGCAACTACTACTGGTTCGCCTCCGCCCTGGTGCTCGCCTCGGCCGGCGTGCTGCACCGCCTGTCGCGCTCGCCGCTCGGGCTCTCCTTGCGCGCCATCCGCGAGAACGCGGAGCGCGCGGAATTCAGCGGCATCCGCGTCCGCCGGACGATCTTCCTCGCCTTCGTCGTGGCGGGCGCGTTCGCGGGCCTTTCGGGCGCGCTGCTCGCGCCGCTGGAGCAGACCGTGGCGCCCACCGCGGCGCATTGGACCAAGTCGGCCGAACCGGTCATGGCCACGCTCATCGGCGGTCCGTTCTCCTTCGCCGGACCGATCGTCGGCGCAGTGGTGTACCTGGGGATGAAGGAGCTGATCGTCCGCTTCACCGAGTACTGGCTGCTCGTCTTCGGGCTCGTGCTCCTGGGCGTCGTGCTCGCCTTCCGGGGCGGGCTCCTCGGGGCGGCCGAGGCGCTGCTCGCGCGGCGGCCGTGGAGCTTCGGCCCGCGTCCCCGCGCCGCGCCCCGCAAGGACGCCGCGTGAGCGCTCTCCTCGAAGTGCGCGGCGTGCGCAAGGCATTCGCCGACTTCACCGCGGTTGCCGGGGTGGACCTTTCCCTCCCGCGGGGCGGCATCACCGCCGTGATCGGCCCGAACGGCGCTGGCAAGACGACCTTGATCAACCTGCTCACCGGAAAGCTGCTGCCCGACGAAGGTGAGGTGCTGCTCGACGGCGCCGACGTGACGCGGCTTCCTCCCAGCGCGCGGGTCCGCGCCGGGATGGCGCGCACCTTCCAGGTGACGAACATCTTCCCGCAGCTCACCGCCGAGCAGAACGTCGCGGTCCCGCTGCTCGCGAAGGCGGGCCGCGCGCTGGTCACGCTGCGCGCTCTGGACCGCATGCCGGACGTGCAGGAGGGCGCGCGCCGGATGCTCGCCGACGTGGGGCTCGCGGAGCGTGCCGGGCGGCCGGCCGCGGAGCTTTCGCACGGCGACCGGAGGCTCCTCGAGATCGCGCTTGCGCTCGCGACGGCGCCACGCCTGCTGCTCCTCGACGAGCCGACCGCCGGGATGGGATCGGGCGAGCGCGACCGCGTCCTGGCGGAGATCCGCCGCCTCGCAGAGGGCGGCCGGCTCACCATCCTCCTCGTCGAGCACGACATGGACGTGGTGTTCGGAATGGCGACCCGCATCGTGGTCTTGCACCAGGGCAAGGTGCTGGCGGACGGCGCTCCGCAGCAGATCCGCGAGGACGCTCGCGTCCGCGAGATCTACCTCGGGCAGCCGACCGGCGCGGCCGCCGCTTCGCCGCCGCCGGTGCACGCGGCGCCCGCGGCCGAGCCGCTGCTCGAGGTGGAGCGGCTGAACGCCGGGTATGGGCTCGCGCACGTCCTGCACGACGTGAGCTTCCGCATCGCGCGCGGCGAGATGGTCGCGCTGCTCGGGCGCAACGGCGTCGGCAAGACGACCACGCTGCGCAGCCTGGCCGGCCTGACGCCGCCGTTCCCCGGCAGCGCCGTCCGTCTCCTTGGACGCGACATCGCCGGCCGCCCGCCCGAGGACATCGCCCGGGCGGGAGTCAGCTACGTCCCCGACGACCGGCGCATCTTCCCGGACCTGACCGCGCGCGAGAACCTGCGCATCCCCGTCCTCGCGCTCCATCGCCGCGAGTCGCGCTGGACCGAGCAGGCCATCGCGGCGCTCTTCCCACCGCTCGCCGCCGCCTGGCAGCGCAAGGGGCGCCACCTCTCCGGTGGAGAGCAGAAGATGCTCGCCATCGCGCGCGCCCTGATGACCGACCCCGTCCTGCTCCTCCTAGACGAGCCGTCCGAGGGCCTGAGCCCGCTCATCGTCCGCATCCTGGTGGACGCCCTGGTCCGCATCCGCGAGGGCGGCGTGACGGTGCTGGCGGCCGATCAGAACCTCCAATTCGCCCGGGCGATCGCCGACCGCGCACTCGTCATGGAACGCGGCCGCCTCGTCCATTCCGCCACCCGGGAGGACCTCGCGCGCAACGACCCGGCGCTGCAGCGGTTGCTCGCGGTCTAGGACATCGTTCTTCCTCCTCCGCTCTCGAAGAACGGTTCCCAGCCACAGGCGACTCGCACTTCCCAGCGGAGCCGATCGGGCGCCTTGCCCGAGACCCGGATAGCCCCGATGTGCACGCCGTGCAGATGGTGCGCGGCGCAGAGGCTGACGAGATTCGACGGGTCGTCCGAACCGCCGTGCGACCGATACTCGATGTGATGCGCGTGCGCCGCAGCCCGGCTACATCCCGGCACCTGGCACAACCAGCGATCCCGAGCGAGGATCCTCCTCTGGAGCGTGCTCCGCTGCGCCAGCACCGGTTTCCAGACCTCGATGAAGTGGGCGGCCATCATCACCAGGCACTCCCCGGGCGAAAGCCAGCGTCCCGCCTCCTTCCTCGCGGCCGCGAATGCGAGCGCGAGCAGCCCGCCGACCCGCCGCGGGAGCCACACGTCGAGCTCGCCTCGCGCGGACATCTGCATCTCCTCCTTTCCCTGGAGCTGCCTTCGCAAAGCGATGCAAGTCATCCGCTCCGCGCGCTCGATCCATGCCCCGACGGACTCATCGTCCGCGTACCGGGCGATGAGCCGCGCCTTCTCGTACGAGATGCGCCGCTCTTGCATGGCCTGCCTGAGCGCCGGCAGTTCATAGAGCTTGCGCTCCAGCGCGGCCCGCTGCCGCACCGCCCTCGCCGACATCCCGAGTCGCTCTCGGCAGTAATGCTCGAACGAAGCAAACCCGGCGCGCCGCCAACCGTCCATGGCACAGAACAGCATGGCGAGATGCCCGAGCACCTCGTCCCAGCGGTCGCGCAGCGCCGCGAGCCGCCGCAGCTCCTCGTCGACCCGCCACGGGTCGGCTTCTTCCTCGAAATCCGGGCCGGGGGCGGCCACCGGTCCGATCTGGTCGAGGAATGCCCAGTTCGCGCTCTCCTTCTCCAGCCAGTCCTCGAGGGGCCCGTTCGAGTCTCCGGCGCGCGCGGAGAACACGTGATCGACCGCCGCGTCGTCGTTGGCCAGCGGATGCCCGCCGTAGAACTCCTCGGCGATCTTCTCCAGCCGCTGTCCCTTGAGCGAAGTGGGTCCGAGCATCTTCCCGGCGACGTCGATCGCGTCGTCGACGACCCGCCTTCCCTCCTCCGGGATGTGCGCCCGGAAGCGCATCCACCGTTCGTCCTCCTCCGCCTGAGTGGCATCGGGCGCTTTCACGGCATCCCGCAGCGCGCGGACCGTTTGCGAGCGCGCCCGCGCTACCCAGCAGGCCTCCTCTTCGCCCTGCGCCACGGGAAGCACTGCCTCCGCCGCGCTGACGCTCACCTCGCCCGCCCGGACCGCAAGCCGCAGGAGCGGACGGCTGCGCAGCTCCCGCGCCAGCCGCTCCATCTTCTGCGCGGTGCTCGCGGCCTTCCCGAGTCTCTCGCGGGCGTAGTCGCCGATGCTCGAGAACCCCAGCCGCAGCACGTGGTCGCCCCTACCGAGCGTGGCGAGTCCGTCACCAATGGCGACGTCGAGCGCGCCGATGCCGCGCCCGACCCTGATGAGCAGCGCCTCGACCGCGCGCATCGTTTCGTGGCAAACGGATTCGTCGCGCTCACGCGGCAACGGCCACGGCAGGATGGATGCCGTCGCCGCAAGCGCCTCGAGGTGGCCGTTCGCGAAATGGAGGGAAGCTCCGATCACGCTGCGATCGTAGCAGCCCCCTCCGACACTCGATGCTGAAATGCTGACGCGGCAGCCCTGCTCGCCGTGGAGCGAGCGAGGCCCACTCGGTGCTCTACGGCGCCGCAGCGATCGTCGGCCCTACGCGCGCAGGCACCGTCCCGCCGCAGAGCGCCACCAGCCGTTCGCGGAAGGCCTTCGCCTCTTGCTTCTTGCCGGCGCGCTCGGCCGCCCGCGCGGCGCCGTCATAGCTGTTGAGCCGTGCCGGCGCTGAACGGAGCGACGTCTCATATTCGGTCAGCGCAGCCGCCGGTTGCCCTAGCTCGGCGAGCAAGTCCGCGAGCTGCTCGCGCGCTGGAAGGATCGACCCGGGCGTGACCGGATGCTTGTCGGTCGTGTCCTCGAGGTCGGCAGCCGATCGCAGGAGCGCCAGCGCTTCGGCATCCTTCTTCTCGGCGCGTGCCAGCCAGCCCGCCGCCGCGCGCCGCTGGATCTCGACCTGGGTCGCCCAGTCGAATCCCTTCTGACCCTTGAGCGAGGCCTGGATCTCGCCGAGCTTCGCGACCTCGTTGCGCGCCAGTTCCGCGTCACCTGAGCGAGCCCCGCCGACGGCGCGCGCGAAGTGGACGATCGCCTCCGCATACGGATACTTCGCCCACGGGAACGTCGCCGGTCGTGCAGTCACCGCCGCCGCCTCCTTCCAGGCGCGGCGCTCGAGCGCGTGGCGCGCCGGAACGGCCGCCAGCGCGTAGGCGGCGGTGGACTGCGGGATGTCGAAGCTCGTCACCCCGCCGACGTCGTCGACCAGCTCTCGCGCCTTGGCATCCTGTCCCGTCTGCAAGTACGCATATTCCAGATAGTCAGTGGCATGCAGGGCGTCGAACGCCGTCGCTCCGGGTTGCGTCTTGGCGAGCCACGCCTGTGCGGTGTGCGCCGAAGCGAGGTTCGAATCGATCGACTCCTTCCACATCCCCAGGCGGGTGAAGATGTGCGAAGGCATGTGCTGCGCGTGCGGCGCCGAAGGGGCGATCTTTGCGTAGGCGCGGGCGGCCGGCAGCGCCACCTCGGCCAGCTCTGGGTAGTCGAAGGAGTGGATCATGTAGTGGGCGATCCCTGGATGCTCGGGCTCCACGGTCAGCAGCGGATTGAGGATCTTGGCCGCCTCCTTCTGCCGCGCATAGGTCTTGTCGGGCGGCGAGTTGTAGGCGACGCCGAGGATTGCCAGCGCGCGGAAGATCGCCGCCTCGTGGTCTTTGGGATTGCGATCGTGAACGCCCGCCATCGCCTTTTCGTAGGCCACGACACGCGCCGGATGCGCGACTGCGTCGCCCTGGTAGTACGCGCCGATGGCGGCGATGTAATCGCGCTCGCGGGCAGTCGGCGCTCCCAGGGCCGCCGCCTTTTGCGCCGCGGTTCGTCCGGCGGCGAATTCGTCGTCGGTGGGCGGTCCCCAGATGGCGTGGAAGTACGTCATCGCCACGCCCCATTGCGCCATGGCGCAACTCGAATCCTGCGCCGAAACCTCCTGGAAGACCGCCGCCGCCTTCACGTAGGCGAAGGAGTGCAACAGCGCCAGCCCACGCTCGAAGGCGGGCTGGACCTGCGGATTGCACGAGGTGGGAAGATGGACCTGGCCAAACTTCTCCGGCGCGACGTGCGGATGATCGTGCTCGTGCTCCGCGATCGCCGAACAGGGCACGAGTGCCAGGGCGGCCGCCAGCACGTGGCTGCCACGGAAGGGCCTCATGGCTTCCTCCTTTGTTGCGGAGGCCCGACCGTGTCACGAACGCGCCCAGTCAGCAATAGCGCGACGTGCGGCGTACTTGAGCAGCTGCGGGAAGAGGCGCTGGGTGCATTGATCGGGTCCCTGGGTTGAGTCGTGATGACCGAGCCGTCGCGCCCCACGCCGCCGGCGACGTTCACGCACCCGCACGAGCGACCCGACGCGGTCAAGATCTCCAGTGCCACCCTCCATGCAGGGCGAGTCCGTCTGCTCGGCCGTTCGCCGGCCGATGGGGCGAGCGAGCGTTAGCGTTCGTCCCCGCGCGCCCGCGGACGCCAAACCAACAAGATCCGTTCGGCGCGCGTTACCGCGAGATCGAGCAGCAGCGCGAACGCCGTGAGCACCAGGATGCCGGCGAACACCGTGTCGATGTCGAAGGTTCCCTCGGCCTGCAGGATGAGATAGCCGACGCCGGCGGCGGAGCCGAGGTACTCGCCGACCACGGCGCCGACGAAGGCCATCCCGACGCTGGTGTGCAAGCTCGAAAACACCCAGCTCGTCGCCGACGGCAGATAGACGTGCCGCAAGAGCTGCCGCCGCGTGGCGCCCAGCATGCGCACGCTGGCCAGCACGACCGGGCTCACCTCGCGCACGCCCTGGAAGACGTTGAAGAACACGATGAAGAAGACCAGCGTGATCCCGAGCGCCACCTTGGAGGCGATCCCCAGGCCGAACCAGACGGCGAAGATGGGCGCCAGGATCACGCGGGGCATCGCGTTGGCAGCCTTGATGTACGGATCGAGCAGCGAAGCGGCGGTGGGGCCCAGCCCGAGCCAGAGTCCGGCCGCGACGCCCATCAGCGTGCCGATGGCGAACGCGAGGACGGTCTCCACCAGCGTGACCGCCAGATGCGGGTAGATCTTGCCCGACGAGAACCAATCCCAGACGCGGCCGAGCACGACGAGCGGGCGGCCGAAGAAGAATGCGGGCAGCACGCCGCTCGAGGTGAGCGCGTACCAACCGGCGAATGCAGCGACGAGAAGCAACAGGCGCCAGACGAACAGAGGCGTGCGCCGCCCAGGCCGGGCGGCCGTCTTATCCGAGCCGCTGGCTGACGGCATAGGCCTTGAGCACTTCCGCCCGCAGCGCCGCCCAGAGGCGGCCGTGCAGCTCGAGGAAGCGCGGCGTGAGGCGGATCTCGGACACGTCGCGCGGACGGGGCAGGTCGATCGAGAACTCGCCGATCGGGTGGGTCCGCGGTCCGGCGGAGAGGAGCACGATCCGGTCGGAGAGCGCGATCGCTTCCTCGAGATCGTGGGTGATGAAGACGACCGACCGGCGCTCGGACGACCACAGGCCGAGCAGCTCGTTCTCCATGAGCTGTCGAGTCTGCACGTCGAGCGCGGCGAACGGCTCGTCCATCAGCAGGATCTCCGGCTCGAGGATGAGCACCTGCGCGAGCGAGACGCGCTTGCGCATCCCGCCGGAGAGCTCGTGCGGGTAGCGGTCGCCGAACCCCGAGAGGCCCACGCGACGAAGCCATTCGTCGGCGCGAGCGCGCGCCTCGGCGCGGTCCACTCCGGCGAAGATGAGCCCCGCCTCGACATTCTCGCGAGCGTTGCGCCACGGCATCAGCGCGTCGGCCTGGAACAGGTACCCGGCGCGCCGGTTCAGCCCGGACAGCGGCTGCCCGCCGACGACTACCTCGCCACCGGACGGTGCGAGAAGCCCAGCGGCGACGTTCAGCAGGGTCGACTTGCCGCATCCGGTCGGCCCCACCACGGAGAGGAATTCGCCGCGCCCGACGGAGAGGCTGACGTCTTCCACGGCGACGTACGCGGGCGCGCCCGCGGCCGCGCCGGGCCACTCGACGCGGACGGCCTGGAGGGCGAGCACCGGCGCCGCCGCCGGTGAGCGGGAGGTCACTTGTGCTTCCGCAGCGCGGACTCGACGTAGCGGTTGTCGAACGTCTGCTTGAGGTCGATCTTCTTGCCCTTCACCGCCGGCTCGAAGGCGTCGAGGATCTTGTACACGTGCTCGGCGGCCTCGATGGACATGCGGCCGTCCGCCGAGTACCCGTCCTTGTTCTTGAGGAACGCCGCCTTGTAGGTCTCCTTGTCGTCCCCGTAGTACTCGGGCGGGACGGTGGCGATCACCTGGTCCGGGGACGATTTTTGCAGGAAGAGCAGGGCGCGCACCATCGCGCTCGCCATTGCCGCGGCGGTGTTCGGGTTCTTGCGCAAGAACTCGGTGCGCGCGTAGAGGCAGCCCGCCGCGTAGGCGCCGCCGTACACGTCCTGCATGCCTTGCGGCGTCCGCGTGTCGACGACGGCCACGATGTCGCCGCCCTTCTCCAGCCGCGTGATCACCGGGTCCAGATTGGAGATTCCTTCCACCTGCCCCTTCTGCACTGCGGCGACGGCGCCTGACGAGGCTCCCACGCCGATGATCGACACCGAGTCGGGAGCGAGCCCGTCGCGCGCGAGCAGCGCGTTGACGAAGATGTTGGTGCTCGATCCCGGTGCGGTGACGCCGATCTTCAACCCGCGCAGGTCCTTCGGCGACTTGTACGCGGCGGCTTTGGCCTTGGTGAGGCCCAGCACGATCCCCGAGTACCGATCCTGCAGCACGAACTCCTGCACCTCGATACCCTTCGCTTGCATGTCGACGACGTGCTCGAACGCGCCGGAGACGACGTCCGCGCTGCCGAGATCGTTAGAGTGTAGTGTATTGTATGAGTGT
>JBJMQJ010000558.1:0-6817 GCA_045802765.1 Myxococcales bacterium | reverse complement strand
CGCCGGAGCGGCGGGGACGATGGCGGAACGCGCCGGCGCTCCCGCCGACTGGCGGAGCCAGTCGCGGATGCGCGCGTCCTCGTCGGGCGTGACGCCGGCGAACCGGATCTGCGCGTCGGGAGAAGCGCGCACCACCAGGCCCCACGTTTCGAATCCCTCCCAGGAGAGGCGCACGGTCTCGCCCGCCTGGAACGGCACTCCCGCCGGCGCGTGCACGCCCGTCGCGGTGACCGTCGCCTCGGCGAGCTCCGCGAGGTTGCCGCGCGCGCCCACCTGCACCGCCGACGGCGCGCCCCGCTCGGGCGCGTAGGACAGCCCCACCGCATCGGCGAGCCGCGCCACGAACTGCTCTTTCGGCATCGGCATGAAGAGCAAGTCGCTGGCGCCCACCTTGAAGCAGTCGTCCCGCTGCGCCGCCTGCTCGCGCTGCAGCACGGCGACCACCCGGCCGCCCCGCCCGCGGACCGCCGGGGCGAGCGCTTGCAGCGCGGTCTGCAGGGGGCGATCAGCCGTCCCGTAGAACAGGGCGAGCGCGTCGGCGCGCTGCGCCGCGGCGCCCGCGCCCGCGTCGCCGAACGGCAGCGTGAGCACGTCGAATCTGCCGCCCTCGCGCAGGCCGCTGGCCAGCGCAGGGAGCATCTTCGGGTCGGCGAGGACGAGAAGGCGAGTGGCCGGCACGATGGTCGGAAGCCTACTCTACGGTTCCGGTCCTGCAAAAGAATGGAAACAGACGGAGATCATCCCACACATGCCGCTGCGTACGCGCCGGTGGAACGACCCGCGGCAGCCCGGCGACGGGCTTCGCCTCCTCGTCTGCCGGTACCGTCCGCGAGGCCTGCCGAAAGGAGAGGAAACGTGGGACGAGTGGCGCAAGGAGCTGGGCCCCAGCCCCGATCTGCTCGCCGCTTTCCACGGCAAGGGAGGTGGCCTGCCGTTGTCCTGGACCGAGTACCGCAAGCGCTATCTGGCCGAAATGCGCGAGCAAACCTCCGCGATCGACGAGCTGGCCGGAAGGGTGGCCAGGGGTGAGACGCTCACGCTGCTCTGCTCGTCAGCATGCGTCGATCCAGCGCACTGTCACCGTACGCTCCTCGAACGGCTGATCGGGGCGCGGGTGCGGGGCGGAAACCGTTCATCGAGCGACAGCGCCGGGCGCCGCCGGCGCGGAAGCCGAGCGCTTCCGTGATACGCGAGAATACAGGAGGAAGCATGGCCCTCTGGTTCTTCCAGCGGACCGCTCCAGGGACCCTCCGGCGCATCCCGCTGCCGTCGATGCAACGCTTCCTCGCCGGCGAGCGTTCGCTCGCGCACGACGGGGACCGCTACGTGCGCTGCATCGGCATGGCGGTCGAGGTGCGCAACCGGAAGCCGAGCGCGGTGCGCAGGGTCTGGTTCTCCAAGATCCGCGTGGGCGGGGACGGCCGCGTCGACCCGGAGCACCGGCCGCGCGCCTTGCGCGAGGCGGGCTCCCGCGGCCACGGCCACGGGGCCGTGGTGCACGCCGTGCACCGGTTCGCCGAACGGCGCCTGGCTCACCTCGCCGAGTGGCGTCCGGAGGAGTCGGACCTGCAGGCCCTGCGGCACGCCGTGAACGGGCGCGCGGGCAAGGAAATGATCTAAGCCTCAAAAGCACGGCGCCGCCCGACTGGCAATTCCAAGAGCGCAGCGCCGCCTTCAGGGGACTGTCTGGCGGCGGCGGCCGCGACCGATTCGCTTGCCAGCGCGCCGCGCAGGCGATTTACAAGGGGCGCGATGCGCGAGCGGATCCACGCGCCAGACCTCGCTGGAGCGACGGCCTGGCTGAACGTCGAGCGGCCCCCGTCGATCCGCGACCTGCGCGGGCAGCTCGTCATCCTCGATTTCTGGACGTACTGCTGCATCAATTGCATGCACGTCCTGCCGGTGCTCCGCGAACTGGAGGAGAGGCACCGCGACGATCCGCTGGTCGTCATCGGGGTGCACTCCGCCAAGTTCGACGCCGAGAAGGACGCCCGGCACATCCTCGAGGCCATGCAGCGCTACGGCGTCCGCCACCCCGTCGCCGTCGACAGCGAGATGGTGCTCTGGTCGCAGTACGCGGTGCGGAGCTGGCCGACCCTGGTGATCATCAGGCCCGACGGGACGCTCGCGTCGATCGCGCCCGGCGAGCCCGATCCGTCGGTGCTGGAGGCGTTCGTCTCCGACCACCTTGCGCAGGCGCGCGCCGACGGGACGCTCGCGCGCGCGCCGCGCCACCTGGCGAAGCCAGAGCGCCGCGACGAACGGACGCTCTCCTTCCCGGGAAAGGTCGCCTCCACCTCGCACGGGCGGATCGTGGTCTCCGACTCCGGGCACCACCGCGTCCTCGTCCTCGGCGCCGACGGCGCGGTGCAGGACACCATCGGCAGCGGTCTATGCGGTCACCGGGAGGGTCCCTTCGCCGAGGCGGCGCTCGACGACCCGCAGGGAGTCGCGCTCTCCGGGGACTCGCTCTACATCGCCGACGCCCGCGCCCATGCCGTCTTCCGCGCGGACCTGCGGGAGCGGACGTTGCATCGCCTGGCGGGGACGTACGAGCTGGGTCGGACGCCGTTGTCGCAGAGGACGCGGGCGCTGGAGACGCCGCTGCGCTCGCCGTGGGATCTCGCGCTCCGCGGCGACGAGCTGTACGTCGCGTTGGCCGGCTCGCACCAGGTCGCGGTCATCGCGTTGGGTGAGGGCACGATCGAGCCGGTCGCCGGCAATGGACGCGAGGCGCTCGTCGACGGTCCCGGACGCGAGGCCGCGCTGGCGCAGCCCTCGGGACTCTCTCTGCAGAACGACGTCCTGTACGTCGCCGACAGCGAGTCGAGCGGCGTGCGCGCGATCGACTTGCGCACGCGCCGCGTCTACACCGTCGCTGGCGGACCTGGCCTGTTCGACTTCGGCGACAAAGTGGGGAAGGTCGAGACGGGGATGCTCCAGCATCCGCTCGCGGTGGCCGCCACGGCCTCGAGCGGTCTCATCGTGGCGGACACCTACAACGACAAGCTGAAGCGGTTCTCGCCCGACGGGCTGCGGCTCGAGCCGTTCTTCGAGGGAGCGGCGGACTCCCGGCTCTCGCAGCCGGCGGGCCTCTCGGTCCTGCCCTCGGGCGAAGTGCTGGTCGTCGACACGAACCACCACCGGATCGTGAAGGTGAGCGCGAACGGCGAGCGCGCTTACGAGCTGACGGTGCGCGGCGCTCCGGCTCCGCGATACGGGTTCGCCGTCGCTACGGCGCCCCGGCCGGCGCAAGGAGGCGCGAGCGCGGGTTGGTTCACCGCCATCCTCCCTGCGCCGCGCGACGTCGGGTTCGCGCCAGGCGCCGGCAAGCTGCTCTTGACCGTCGCGGCGCCCGAAGGGATGGAGCTGTCCGCCGCCAGCCCCTGGTCGGCGTCGCTGGAGGTCTCCCGGCGGAGCGACTTGCTGCAAGTCGCTCCGGAGTTCACCCGTGGCGAGGCGCGCGGCGGGCGCAGCGAGCAGATCGAGCTGCGCGTCGAATCGCAGCACCTCTACGACGTCGATTCGGAGCTGCTGGTCGAGCTGCGCGCGGTCGCCTGCGACTCCGTCCACCACGCGGCCTGCTACCCGGTGAAGAACTCGTTCCGCATACCGCTGCGGCTCCTGCGCGATGCCGGCCAGCGCGAGGTGCGCGTGACGTTGCCCCTCGAGGTGCGCAAGTAGGAGGACGGCCTGGACGATCCGCACATCCTCTCCGCCGCCGCCGCGCTGCCGGAGAGCTACGCCGATCAGGAGACGCTGCTCGCGGCGTTCCGCGCGCATTGGGGGCGCAAGCACTTCAACCTCGATCGCCTGGAGCAGCTGCACCGGGCCGTCCGGGTCGGCGGCCGGCACCTCGCGCTCCCGCTCGAGCAGTACGCGAAGCTCGATTCCTTCGCCAAGCGCAACGACGCCTGGATCGCCGCCGCGGTGGACATCGGCGAGAAGGCGCTCACCCAGGCGCTCCTCCGCGCCGACCTGCGCCCGCGCGACCTGGACCACCTCTACTTCGTCACCGTGACCGGGCTCGCGACTCCGTCCATAGACGCCAGGCTGATGGACCGCATGGGGCTACGAGCGGACTTGAAGCGCGTCCCGATCTTCGGGTTGGGGTGCGTCGCCGGCGCCGCCGGGCTGGCCCGCGCCTCCGACGCGGTGCGCGCCTGGCCCGGCCAGGTGGCCGCGCTGCTGTCCGTCGAGCTGTGCTCGCTCACGCTGCAGCCCGAAGATCTGTCGGTCGCGAACATCATCGCCAGCGGGCTCTTCGGCGACGGCGCCGCGGCGGCGCTGATCGCGGGAGGGGATCGGCCCGGCCACGGACCGCGCGTCGTGGCGACCCGCTCGATCTTCTACCCCGGCACGGAGCGGGTGATGGGCTGGGACATCGTCGATTCCGGCTTCAAGGTCGTCCTCTCGCCGCAGGTGCCTCAATTGGTCCGCGAGCGCGTGCGAGGCGACGTCGACGCCTTCCTCGGCGCGCATGGCCTGTCTCGGCGCGAGGTGCGCCACTGGATCTGCCACACCGGCGGGCCTCGCGTGCTGGAGGCGTTCGAGGAGGCGCTGGAGCTGCCGCACGACTCCCTGCGCCGCACCTGGGAGTCGCTGCAGGAGGTGGGGAACCTCTCCAGCGCCTCGGTGCTCTTCGTGCTGCGGGACCTGCTCGAGTCGGGAGAGGCGCGCGCCGGCGACCTGGGCCTCTTGATCGCGATGGGTCCGGGCTTTTGCTCGGAGCTGGTGCTGCTGCGATGGTGACCTCCCGGACGCTGTATCTCGCGTTCCTCTTGCTGATCGGCGCGGAGCGGCTGTTCGAGATGGCGCTCTCGCGCCGCAACGCGGCCCGGGCGTTCGCGCGCGGAGGCCGCGAATCCGGCCAGGCGCACTTCCCCGCGATGGTGGCGCTCCACACCGCGTTCCTGATCTCGTGCGCCTTCGAGTCGGGGTTCCGCGCCTTCCCTGGCGCCCTGGGCTGGGCCGCCCTCGCTGCCGCCCTCGGCGCGCAGGGCCTGCGCTACTGGGCGGTGGCCTCGCTGGGCGACCGGTGGAACGTCCGCGTCATCGTCGTTCCCGGCGAGCCGCCCGTGCAGAGCGGGCCGTACCGGTTCATGCGGCATCCGAATTACGGCGCGGTGGTGCTGGAAATCGTCGCAGTCCCGCTGATCCACGGCTGCTGGCTGACGGCGGCGGTCTTCTCCGCTCTGCACGCGCTCGTCCTCCGCGTGCGCATCCGCGCGGAAGAGGCGGCGCTCGGAGCGCCCTGGCACGACGCCTTCGCCGGACGCCCGCGGTTCCTGCCCGGAGGTCCTGCCCGTGGCTGAACCGGCCGAGGTGATCGCGGTGATCGGCCGCGTCCTCCGCGACGAGCTGGGCGTCGCGCGCGAAGTCCGCGCCGAGGACGATCTCCTCGCCGATCTTCAGCTCGATTCGGTCGGTGTCCTGACCCTCGTGGTCGGGCTGGAGGATCATTTCCGCATCGCGCTCGGAGAGCAGGACGCCAGCGAGGTGCGGACCGTCGGCGATCTCGCCGGGCTGGTGGCGGCCCGCGCGGAGAGGCGTTGATGCTGCGCGGACCACCGCTGCCACCCGTCAAGCACGGCACCATCGGCAAGGCGCTGGCCGCCGCGGCTAAAGCAACCTCGCCCTCGGCTTCCCCCGCTTCCTCTTCCTCTTCCGCGCCCTCGCCGTCACCCTCGACCGGCCTCACCTTCCTCGACCCCTCCGAACGCGAGCACCACCTCTCCTTCGCGGACCTCCACGCGCGCGCCCGACGCGCCGCGGCCGCCATGGCCGCCCTGGGCATCCGCCGCGGCGACCGCGTCGCCCTGGTCCTCCCCACCGGCGTCGACTTCATGGACGCCTTCTTCGGCGCCCTGCTCGCCGGCGCGGTGCCGGTGCCGCTCTACCCGCCTGTCCGCCTTGGCCGCCTCGACGAGTTCCACGCGCGCACCGCGCGCTTGTTGCGCGCCTGCGGAGCGCGCCTGCTGCTCACCGACGCCCGAGTCGGGCGGCTCTTGGGCCAGGCCGCCGCCCGCGCCCGTCCGGAGCTGGGCGTGCACGCCGTCGCGGACCTGCCGAGCGCCGGCGAGCTGGAAGTTCCCGCTGCGCCGGACGACCTGGCCCTCATCCAGTTCTCTTCCGGCACCACGGTGGAGCCGAAGCCCGTGGCGCTGACGCACGCCAACGTGCTCGCCAACGTGGCCGCCATCGACGCCTACATTCCCGAGGCAGGCCCACTGCGGCAGCGCGGCGTCTCGTGGCTGCCGCTGTACCACGACATGGGACTCCTCGGCTGCCTGCTGCTCGCCGTCTACCATCCCGGACCTCTGGCGCTGCTCCCTCCGGAGGCGTTCCTGGCGCGGCCGGCGCTGTGGTTGCGGGCCATCGCCCGCACGCGCGCGACGTTGACGGTGGCGCCCAATTTCGCCTTCGGGCTCTGCGCCAAGCGCGTGCGCGACGAGGAGCTGCAAGGCGCCGACCTGTCCTGCCTGCGACTGGTCCTGAACGGCGCTGAGCCGATCGCGCCCGCGGCGCTGCGCCGCTTCTGCGAGCGGTTCGCCCGGTTCGGATTCGATCCGCGCGCGCTGATGCCCGTCTACGGGCTGTCGGAAGCTTCGCTGGCGGTGACCTTCTCGCCGCCAGGTCGCGGGCCGCGGACCATGCGGCGCGGCGGCCGCGAGCTCGCCTCCTTTGAGGAAGCCCGCGACGTCGCCTTGGTCTGAGATGTGAACCCACCTGATCGGTGCACCGAGCGACTCTGCGCCCGCCAGAACCTCGACGCCGGCGTCCTCGAAGACGTCCAGCGCGAGCACGTCAGCAACGG
>JBJMQJ010000557.1:0-11686 GCA_045802765.1 Myxococcales bacterium | reverse complement strand
GAAGACGGTGGTCTTGCATCGCTTAACGTGGATGTTTAATTGCCCATAGCGCTGATTTCTGTCGAATTCGTGGCGTTTTCAAGCTCTCAGGCCGGACCTGTTGAGGGTGATTAGTGCGGTCATGATGCAGTGGCTGAAGAGACAGACAAGACGAATGTCCGGGCCCCTTCGCCGAGGTTTGCGTCGCGGTCGCGGGAACCAGCACCGCGCCTCTGCTGGTCCCGAGGACGAGACGGACCTTCACGAAGCGCCCTGGCCAGAACCGCCAGTCCGCGTTTGGCACGCTCGCCCGCAGTTTCACGGTGCCGGTCCCGTCCTGCACGGTGGTGTCGAGGAAGGTGAGCGTTCCGTTCCGCGCTCCATCGGGCCCGTCGGGCAGCCGCACCTCGACCCTGGCGTCTCCGGCGGAGACGGCGCGCTGCACGGCGGTGAGGTCGTTCTCGGGGATGCTGAAGTCCGCGTAGATCGGATCGAGCCGCTGGATGACCAGGAGGCCGCCGGGACCGCCTGGACCGACGACGTTGCCGAGATCGAACAATCGCTGCCCGGCGCGTCCGTCGATCGGCGAGCGGATGAAGCAGTACTCGAGGTTCAGCTTGGCGGTGTCGACGGCCGCCCTGCTGAGGCGGACCTGGGCCTCGGAAACCGCCACCGCGCTGCGCCGCGAGTCGTGGTCCTGCTGCGAGATGGCGTCCGTTGCGAGGAGCGCCTGGACGCGGGCGAACTCGAGCCGGGCGAGCTCCAGCTCGGCCAGGTTCCGCGACAGGCTTGCCTCGGCCGAGTCGAGCTGCGCCCGGTAGGGCCGCGGGTCGATGGTGAAGAGCAGGTCTCCGCGCTTCACCGTCGCGCCGTCCTTGACGTGGATCTCCGTGATGCGCCCGGAGACCTGCGGCTGGATGGTGACCACCTCCGGCGCCACGTTCTTGCCGATCTGATCGAGGTAGACGGGCACGTCGCGCTCGACGGCCGTGGCGACCGAGACCGGCGCCGGTGGTCGCTGCGGTTGGGCCGCCTGGCCCCGCGCAGGCGACTGCGCGCCCTCCACTCGCTTGCAGGCGGGCGCGGCGGCGAGAAGAGCGAGCACGAGCAACTGAGTCTGGGTGGTCATGGCATTCCTTTCCTTCCACTGTCTGCGAGGAGGCTCTGTCCGGCGGACAGGCGCAGCTGCACGCGCGCGTTCACCAGGTCGGCGTCCGCCTGGATCCGGCTCACCTCGGCGTTGAAGGCGTCGCGCTGCGCCTGCAGGAGGTCGAGCTGCGTGATCGTCCCGGCGCGGTACCGCTCCCGCGCCTGCGCCGCCGCATGGGTCGCCGCCTCGCGGCCCGCGCGCGCGGAGCGGCTGCGCGCGATTCCGGCGGCCACCGTGCTCCACTCGCGGTGGATCGCGTCGCCGGCGGACAGCACCGCGCGCAGCTCACGGGCGCGGGCTCCATCCACCGCTGCATCCTGTGCCCGGATGTCCGCGAAGCTGGTCAGGTCCAGGTTCCAGGTCAGGGTGAGCGCGGCCTGGTAGGACCAGTCGTGGCTTGCGAACCCTGGAGCGTTGGTCCCGTGCTCGGCGAAGGTGCCGGCGATCGATGGAGCGAGCGCGAGCCGCTGAGCATCCGCCTGCTTCTCGGCCGCTTGCGTGCTCGCCGAAGCGGTCAGCACCGCCGGAAGCCTCTCCAGCGCGCTCTCGAAGGTCGCCAGATCCGGCTCGGAGCGCAGGTCGTCGGAGAGCGGAACCGTCGCGGAGACGTCGGGCTTCAACCCGGAGGTGGATTCGAGCGCGCGCGCCGCCAGCGCGACCTGCAGCTCGGCCGCGGCGAGCTGCTGGAACTGTTGCTCCACGTCCGCCCGGGCGCGGTCGACGTCCAACGCGGCGGCGGCGCCGGCCTGGTATCGAGCCTGGGCGAGCCGCAGCCCCTCGCGGGAGACGTCGAGCGCCGTGCGCGAGGCGGCGACCAAGGCGAGGTTGGCAACCACCTGGTAGTAGTCCTGGACGACCTGTCCTTCGACCTGCAGCCGCGTCGAATCGAGCTGGTGCATCGCGGCCCGCGCACTCGCCCTCGCCGCGCCGACCCGGCGAAAACCGGCCAGATCGATGAGCGGCACCTTGAGGATCGCCGTGCCGTCCCACTGATCCCTGGGAACCAGCGTCACGGGCTGCGGCGGCTGGCCCGGCGGGGCGATGTCGATCTCGGATCCGTACTGGTTGCGCGTGTAGGATCCACGGGCCGTGACGCCCGGGAGCACGCGTCCGAGCGTCGAATCGGCTTGCGCTTGTTGTTGCGAGACGTTTGCCCGCGCCTCCAGCTCGTCGGGGTTGCGCTGGCGCGCGCCGGCGACGAACGCTTCCACGGGCTGGAGCGCCAGAGAGGGCAGCGAATAGAGCACGAGCAGCGCGAAGAGCAGCGCTGCGATGAGGATGTCTCCGCCGATCCGTTGCATGATGCCGGCGCCTATTCACGCGCCGTGCCGAAGCGCGGACACACCACTGTGCTGCTCACGCGGCGCGGCTCCGCCGCGGCGGTTACCCTGTCGGAATGCTCGACAACTCGGATGGCGAGTGGTCCAGGACTCCGACACTGGCCGAATACACCACGGGCGGATCATCTATATTGATGGGCATGGATGGGATGCTCCGGGGATCCGGCTCGATTCTTGCGAACCAATCTGGCGTGCAGTCCCTCGACCAGGCGGAACGCTGGTACCGCGCGCGCGCAACCGCGGCCTACATGAGCGCGATGCGCGGGAAGCTCGCCTGGCTCATCGCTTTGGACGTCTTCATCGTGGGCGTCCTCGCATTGGCGCGCTATCCGACGTCGCGGGTCGTGGCGCTCGCCGCGACGTTCTCCGCTTCACTCGTCATGTTCGTCGTCTGGCTGTCGCGCAACTGCTCCATTCCGGAGGCGGCCTCGGCGCGAGCCGAGACGCTCCACACGGTTCCGCGCTTCCTGCTGATGTTCGTGGCGCTTGGGCTGACCGGCGGCATCCGCAGCCCGCTCTTGCCCGCTACCTTGCTGCCCTTCTCCGATCTCGTCATCAAGAACGGGTGGTCGCCGACGGCGAAGAGCATCCTGGCGGTCATCGCCGGCGGCCTGTTCGCGCTGGTGGTCCTACCGGCGCCGTGGTTCGGCCCCGACGTGCCGCAGCCCGCGTACTGGATCCTGCTCCTCGCCATCCTCGCCACCGCGGGGGCCTGGCATACCCGCTACGCCCTGCTCCTGACCCGTACGGTCGGCGAGAGCGCCTGCCAGTTGGGACGGGCGCGCGAGGAGATGGTGTATCGCGCCGTCGCCCGCGCCCGCGAGATGGAGCAGATCGGCTTGAAGCTTTCCCACGAGCTGAAGAACCCGCTCGCCGCCATCAAGGGACTGGTGCAGCTCTCCGCGCGCGCGGCCTGCGATCCGGATTCGGCCGAGCAGCTCCGCGTCGTCGCGGCCGAGGTGGATCGCATGGAGAGCATCCTCAAGGAGTACCTCTCCTTCTCGCGGCCCGTCGAGGCGCTCCAGCCCAGGCCGGTGGCCCTCGGAGCGCTGGCCGACGAGGTGCTGTCGCTGATGGATGCGCGAGCGGCGACCGCGGGCGTCATCCTGCACAGGCGTGGCGATGCGGTCATCGAGGCCGATCCGCGCCGGCTGAAGGACGCGCTCTTCAACCTCGTGGGCAACGCCGTCGAAGCCACGCCGCAAGGCGGGAGGGTCGAGGTCGAGATCGACGAAGTCGAGCGCGCGTGTCGCATCGCCGTGCGCGACTCCGGGCGGGGGATGGCGCCCGACGTGCTCGATCGGCTCGGAACACCGTTCTTCACCACCCGCGACGAGGGCACCGGGTTGGGCGTGGTGGTGGCGCGGGCGACGTTCGCGCAGCACGGCGGCTCGCTCGTCTACTCGAGTGAGCCTGGCCGCGGGACCACGGCGGTCGGGACCTTGCCGGTGAGGTCCGTCCAGGAAGGCGACGGCTTTGCCGGCGCCGGGCGGAGGCCGTAGGCCGCAGCATGCAAAGGAGCGAAGATGTCGCGGGTGCTGCTGGTTGACGACGAGCCTGCGCTCCTCTTCACGCTGAGCCAGCTCCTCAAGTCGCGGGGACTGGAGCCCGTGCTGGCGCACTCGGCGAAGGAGGCGCTGGCGAAGCTCGACGGCGTGGACGGCGTGGTCACCGACTACTCCATGCCCGACATGGACGGCGTGCAGCTCGTGCAAGCCGTGCACGACCGCGACGAGTCGCTGCCGGTGGTGATGCTCACCGCCCACGGGTCGGAGCGCATCGCGGTGCGAGCGATGAAGAGCGGGGCCTACGAGTACGTCACCAAGCCGTTCGACATCGACGAGATCTCGCTGGTGATCGATCGCGCGCTGGAGGCGCGGGCGTTGCGGGTGCAGAACCGCCGTCTCACCGCGGAGAAGGCGCTTGGCCGCGCCATCGTGGGCGACTCTCCCGCGATGCGGCGGCTCCTCGAGGCGGTCAACCGCGTCGGACCGAAGGACATCACCGTCCTCGTGCGCGGCGACACCGGAACCGGAAAGGAGCTGATCGCCTCGCTCATCCACGCGGAGAGCCGGCGCGCCAAAGGCCCGCTGATCCGCTTCAACTGCGCGGCGATCCCCGGGGAGCTGGCGGAGGCCGAGCTGTTCGGTCACGCGCGCGGCGCCTTCACCGGCGCCAACCAGGCGCGGAGGGGTTTCTTCGCCGAGGCGGACGGCGGGACGCTAGTCCTGGACGAAGTGGGTGAGCTGTCCGGACCGGTGCAGGCCAAGCTGCTCCGCGCCCTGCAGGGAGGAGAGATCCAACCGGTGGGAGCCGGCCGGGTGGAGAAGGTCGACGTGCGCGTGGTGGCGTGCACGAACCGCGATCTCGCCGCCGAAGCGCGCGCGCACCGCTTTCGTGAGGATCTCTATTACCGGCTCGCGGTGGTGGAGCTGATCGTTCCGCCGCTGCACGATCACCGGGAAGACATTCCCGCTCTCGCGGCCGAATTCGCGCGTCGCTACGCCGACCGGTTCGGGATGACGGGCGTCCGCCTCGCGCCCGAATTGATCGAGGCACTGCAGCGCGCGGACTGGCCGGGAAACGTCCGCGAGCTGGAGAATGCGATCGCGCGCATGGTGGCGCTGAGCGGGGGCGGCGAGATCGGGCTGCAGGCATTCACCCGCATCGCGTCGGGCACGGCGGAGCCCGACGCCGAGCAGCCTCCCGACGGCACACTCAGCTTGCGCGAACAGGTCGAGGCGCTCGAGCGGAACGTCATCGCGCGGACCTTGTCCTCGGTGGCCGGCAACCAGTCGGAAGCGGCCCGCCGGTTGGGCCTCAGCCGCGGGTCGCTGATCGATCGTCTGAAGAAGTACGGATTCGCGGGCAGCGCGACGGATTCGAGTGCGTAGGCTTCGCGAGTCTCCCTGCCGCTTCTCCGACATGCGCTGTCGGCGTCGGGCACAAACCGCGCGGCCTTCCTCTGCTTTCCCTTTGGTCCACCCTCGATGCACGCGCTTGGCGCGATGGCTGCATTCACGGCTGGACAATCGGCGAAGCCCGAGAAGGAGCAGCCATGAACGCAAGAATCGCATTCCTCTCCACCATCCTCGCTGCCGCCGCGCAGCCAGCTTTCGCGCAAGAGGACGCCGAAGTGACCGCCACGGCGGTCAGGCATCCCTCCGGCGCGCCTGCTCGCGCATGGGAGATCGGCCTGGGCCTTGGTTACAGCCAGGGCGTCGGCGACATCGGCAGCAACTCACCCACCCTCACCGATCTGACGCACGGGGGCGGCGAGATCCAGCTCAACGTGGGATATCGCATCGACCCACATTGGCTCGTCGGCCTCTACGGAACCCTCGGCAAGTACAGCTTGGGAAGCGTCACGCCGGACGATAGCGACGTCTGGAGCGCGACCGCCGGAGCGCAGGCGAACTACCACTTGCTGCCCGACCAGCAATGGGATCCCTGGATCGGTCTGGGCACCGGGTGGCGCGGCCACTGGATCAGCAAGTCCGTCGGAACGGACATCCGGCACGGACTCGATCTCGCGCGCCTGCAGGTCGGCGTCGATTATCGAATCAGCCCGGAGTTCAGCATTTCGCCGTACGTCGGAGCGAGCGCGACCTTGTTCCTCTCGCAGGAGCTGGCGCAGCAGACCTCGTTCTCCAACGTCCAGGACCCGAACGTGAACCTGTTCTTCTTCGGCGGCGTGATGGGCCGATTCGACATCCTCGGCTCGAGGTCAGAAGGCACGCGACTGGCAAGCAACTGACCTCGGCGGGACGCTCCGGCGGTGCCCATGGCCGCCGGAGCGTCTTTGCGCTACGAGGGCAGGCATGGGAACAGCGCTGATCACCGGAGCGTCGGCGGGCTTGGGGACCGAGTACGCGAGGCTCTTTGCCGCGGACAAGCACGATCTGGTCCTGGTCGCACGGCGGCGAGAGCGTCTGGAGGCGCTCGCGCGCGAGCTGAAGGCGGCGCACGGCGTGGCGGCGCGGGTGGTGACCGCCGACCTTGCCGCGCGCGAGGGACCTTCTCGAGTGATCGACGAGGTCCGGCATCTGGGGCTCGAGGTCGAGTTCCTCGTCAACAACGCAGGGTTCGGCACCAGCGGCGCGTTCGTCGAGCTGGACCTCGGACGAGAGCTGGAGATGATCCAGGTCAACGTGGCGTCCCTGGTCACGCTCACCCGCGGCTTCTTGCCGGGGATGATCGCGCGGCGCCGCGGCCGCATCCTGAACGTCGGCTCGACCGCGGGGTTCCCGCCCGGTCCGTTCATGGCGGTGTACTACGCGAGCAAGGCGTTCGTGAACTCGTTCACCGAGGCGCTCTGGTACGAGCTGCGCGGGACGGGCGTCACCGCCACGGTGAGTTGCCCGGGCGCCACCGCCACCGAGTTCGCCGGCGTGGCAGGGAGCTCGCGCTCGCTTCTCTTCCGCCTGGGCGCGGCGTCGCCCGCGACCGTAGCGAAGCAGGGCTACCGGGCGATGACGAAGGGCAAGCCCATGGTCGTGCACGGGCTCAGGAACAAGCTCACGGTGCAATCCCTCCGCATCAGCCCGCGGGCCGTCGTCCGTGCGATCGCGGCCTCGCTCAATCCGCATCCGGCCACGAAGGCGAGCCGGCTGGAGTCATGAAGACCGATCGAGCTTTGCCTGCCGTCCTCGTCACGCTGACGGTGGTGACCGGCGTGGTCGACGCCGTGAGCTTTCTCGGCCTCGGACGCATCTTCACGGCGAACATGACGGGGAACGTCGTCTTCCTCGGGTTCGCGGCCGCGGGCGCGGCGGGATTGTCGATCGCCCGATCGGGCGCCGCGCTCGGGGCCTTCGCCGCCGGCGCCGTGCTCGGCGGACGGATGGAAAGCAGGATGCGCGGCGGGTCGCGACGGGGCTGGCCGAGCGCCGCATTCGCCATCGAGGCTGCGTTGCTGCTCGCATCGGCGGCGGTCGCAGCAGGCTCCGGAAGCGATCTCACCGACCGCGGGACGGTGCTCTACGCAGTCATCCTCCTCACCGGCCTCGCCATGGGCATCCGGAACGCGACCGTGCGCAAGCTCGGCGTGGCCGATCTGACGACCACCGTCCTCACCCTCGGCATCGCGGGGCTCGCCGCGGACTCGTCCTTCGCCGGCGGAGCAAATTCAGGATGGAGCAGACGCGCCGGATCCGTCGTGGCGATGGTCGCCGGCGCAGCGCTGGGAGCGTGGCTTCTCCGAACCTCGCTCGCGTGGGCGCTCGCAACGGCCGGTGCCCTCTCCGCAGCCTGCGCGCTCGCGGCACGAGTCTCGGCTGCGAACTCGCATGGTCAGCAAGCGTAAGAAAGCGACGTAGACATGAGGGCGGCTGTAGCCGTGGGGGGTTAGACCCCGCACGCGAGCCGTTCCGCTTCGAGCGGCACGAAGGGAGAGAAGCGATGAGCACCATCACGACCAAGGACGGCACCGAGCTCTACTACAAGGACTGGGGCGCCGGGCAGCCGGTAGTTTTCAGCCATGGCTGGCCGTTGACCGCGGATGCCTTCGAGGACCAGATGTTCTACCTGGCGTCGCGCGGGTACCGCTGCATCGCCCACGATCGGCGCGGCCATGGCCGTTCGAGCCAGCCGTGGAAGGGCAACGACATGGACACGTACGCCGACGACCTGGCGGCGGTCGTCGAAGCGCTCGATCTCAAGAACGCTGTCCACGTGGGTCACTCCACCGGCGGGGGTGAAGTCGCCCGTTACATCGGACGCCATGGCACCAGGCGCGTGGCGAAGGCCGTGCTCATCGGCGCGATCCCGCCGGTCATGGTGAAATCGGCCGCCAACCCGGGCGGCACCCCGCTCGAAGAGTTCGACAAGTTGCGCTCGGCGGTGCAGGCCGACCGCGCGCAGTTCTGGAAGGACCTCACCTTTCCGTTCTACGGCTACAACCGCCCCGGCGCGAAGGTCTCGGAAGGCGTTCGCGAGTCCTTCGTCCTCCAGTCCATGCTGACCGGTTTCCCTGCGTCCTACTTCTGCATCAAGGCGTTCTCCGAGACGGATCTGACCAAGGACCTCGAGAAGTTCGACGTTCCGACGCTCATCATTCACGGAGACGACGACCAGATCGTGCCGATCGCCGACTCGGCGTTGCTCTCGTCGAAGATCGTGAAGGGGGCCACGCTGAAGGTCTACAAGGGCGCTCCGCACGGACTGTGCACGACGCATAAGAACGCGGTGAACGAGGACCTGCTCGGTTTCATCAGGCGGTGAGGGATGCGAGGGCCTCGCGGCTGTCCGCATCCGCGAGGCCTGCTCGCGTTCGGTGCCATCTCCGGCGCATCTCGAGAGGCGACGGCGCATCTCAACGGCGATCCGCTCTGGGCGGACGGGCCGGAAGGTGATCGCCATGACGACTGACGCCGGACGGCTCCTCTCCGTCAACGTCGGTGGGGCACGCAAGTTCGAGTACCGGGGCCATCCCGCCGAGAGTGCGATCTGGAAGTCCGCGGTCTCAGGACGGATCGCTGCTCGCGGCGTCAACCTCGAAGGCGACCGTCAGGTGGACCGCGAAGCGCACGGCGGACCCGACAAGGCGGTCTACGCATATGCGCTCGAGGACGAGCGGTGGTGGGAAGGGGAGTTGGGAGTTCCGCTCCCGTTCGGCGTCTTCGGCGAGAACCTCACCACGGAACGGATCGAGGTCAATGACGCCGTCGTCGGAGAGCATTGGCGAATCGGAAGCGCGCTCTTCGAGGTGTCCGAGCCGCGGATTCCCTGCTGGCGCCTCGGAGTGCGGATGAACGACGAGACGTTTCCACGGCGCTTCAGCAAGGCAATGCGCCCCGGAACCTACCTGCGAATCGTGACCGAGGGCGACGTGGGCGCCGGAGACGAGATTTCGGTCGTCGAGAGGCCCCATCACGATCTCACCGTCCGCGACGTCTTTCGCATCTACACGCGCGATCGAGACGAGGTGGCGCGCCTGCTTGCCGTTCCGCAATTGTCCGAGAGCTGGAGGGCGTGGGCGGAACGCGTGGTCGAACGGGACAGAAGCTGAGCTGTGGAATCCACAAAAACGAAACGCGCCGAGGTCCTCCGATGGCCCTGTACAAGCTGACCTACTTCGACGCAGCCGCCAGCCGCGGCGAAGAGTGCCGCCTCGCGCTCCACGCCGCCGGCCTTGCCTTCGAGGACGAACGGCTGAACCGCGATCAGTGGGCTGCGCGCAAGGCGAGCACCCCGTTCGGCGCCCTGCCGGTGCTCACCGTCGACGGCCGGCAGCTCGCGCAGTCGAATGCCATCCTGCGCTTCATCGGCTCGCAGCATGGATTGCACCCAGCGGAGCCGTTCGAGGCGGCGTTGCACGAGTCCGTGATGTCTGCCGTCGAGGATCTGCGGATGCGGATGGGGCCGATCATCCGCATCAAGGACGAGGTGGAGAAGAAGCGGGCACGACAGGAGGCCGCTGCAGGCTATCTGCAAGAGTGGGGCGCTGCCGTCGAGCGCCAGATCGGCGAAGGGCCGTACCTGGCGGGGGCGAAGCTGTGCGTGGCCGATCTGAAGCTGTTCGTCGCTGTCGGGGCGTATCTGAAGGGAACGATCGATTACATTCCCGCTGACGTCTTCGGCGCGTTTCCCAAGCTGCTGCGGTTGGTCGAGGCGGTGAAGCACCATCCGAGCGTCGTCGACTGGTACGCACGGACGCGATGACCTGACTACCAGTCCTCCTTCTCGAATCGCATTCCGCTCTGCGAGGCAATCCAGGCGATGTCGGCCATCACGTTCGGATTGCCGCAAGTGAGAACGACCGTCTTGGAGGGCTGGATCCGTTCCCGCAGCATCGCCAGCGGCCGCTCGCGCGGAAGCGCAAGCGGCACCGCAGAGATCTCCGCCGGCGGCAGCTCGAAGATCTGGCGGAGCAAATTGTTCGCCCGGCCGGAGCCGAGTTGCGGGTCGGTGAGGTCGGCCGCGGTGGGCCGGCTCACCGAAGGAACGTAGACGAAATCGAATGTCTTCGCCTTCTCGATGTCGACCAGCTCGCGGTGGTAGGCCAGCTCTTCCCGAGTGCGGTTCGCGTGCAGGAGCGTGTACCGCGCCGGGGGCGCCACGCCGTGCTGCGCCTCGAAGTGCATTTGCTTCATCATCGAAACGAACGGCGCAAGGCCGGTGCCCGTCCCCACCATGAGGACGTGCTCGAACCCCGCCGCGCGCTTCGCTAGCGTGAAGTCGCCGACGATCCGCTCGACGTAGGCGAGCCGCTCGTTGGAGTGTTCCTCCATGCCGCGGAACAGTGACTCAGTGAAGCGGCCGAGGACGCCGTCGCGCCCGCGTTCCAGCACCACATAGAACTCGAGGTAGTTCCCCTGCACCGTTTCGAACGGCGCCGAGGAGATCGAGTACGAATGCGTCACCGGGCCGCGCTTCTGCTTTCCCTTCTCGTCCAGGTCGGGGACGTAGCGCGTCTCGTTTCCCTCCTTCACCTTCCGGGTGAGAAGGCAATCGTCGCGGCGCAGCGCGATGTATTGACCGGCGAGGTAGGGGGGAAAGGGCGAGCTGTCGAGAGCGACTACCCGGAAGAGGGACAAGCTCGGAGAAAGGCGGTGCCACTCGACGATCCGACCGCTCCTGAGGTCTGCCATCCTCGTCACCTCCGCGCGGCTGGGGAGTAGACGCCGCAACGGCAAAGAAGATGCGTCACCATTAACAAGAACACGCTACGATCGGGTTCCCCTGATTCCGGGTCAGTCGCGCCTCCTACACTCGTGCTGAGCGCACGCAGGGACTCGAACCGACCAGCCGGGCTGGCTCGGTTCGCGAGCGGTATAGTCCGTCCGGAGGTATTCCATGGGCGGAGAAGACAACCTGCAGCGGATGAAGACGTTGGACGACGCGTGGAATTCGCAGGATTGGGAGGTCTTCAGGAAACGGCACGCGGCGTGCTGTAGCGTTCGCTCGCGATGAGTCGTGGAACGTCGTGGTCGAGTCCCACGGCCGCAGGTAGGTTGCCGCCGTGTTCACTGCCAAGAAGAGAGGAGCGTAACGGGCGGAGTGCCGGTCGGCGAGATGCGAGCTGTCGTCATCCACGAGGCCGGTGGACCCGAGGTCCTCCGGATCGAGCGCCGTCCGATCCCGAGCGCTGTGGCCGGTCAGGTCCTGATCCGGACACGCGCGTACGGTCTGAACCGCTCGGAGCTCTTCACGCGCCAAGGGCACTCACCCGGCGTCCGGTTCCCGCGCGTCCTGGGCATCGAGGCCGCCGGCGAGG
>JBJMQJ010000556.1:0-17596 GCA_045802765.1 Myxococcales bacterium | reverse complement strand
CCGCTCGAAGGCAGGGGACTCGTATCGACCACCGTGATCGGCGAGAGCGGCGGAACGGTGACTTGGAGGACGGATGCCTGGCCACTGAAGGTGGTCGTGGAATTCGCCTGCGCGATGCTACCCGCGGTCGTGACGAACAGACCGATGAAGATCGCGAAGGCGATGGTGACGTAGCGCGAATTCAAACGCGTCTTTTCATGTCCCACGGATGCGCTCCTTCTCCGCCGCTGCCTGGATGAGCGCAGCGGCGGATCCATCGGACGGTGGAGGCGAGTGCGGTATCCGCAACCCGACAAGATTGAGGACGCGTTCGCGCCGCCGATCCCGCCCTGCCGGCGTGGACCCGGGCGGTGCCGGCGGCGACCGGCGCCTGCGCGGGCGGCGCATGGAAGACCGCGGGCTGGCCGGCCTGTCGTACGGACCTGCTTACGCCCGCGCAGGTACATTGATCGCGTAGCCGACCGCGAAAGCGGAAAAGCGGCCGTTGTCGCACGAGGATGTGTGATTCGCATCGCGATGCGACAAGAATGGAGGAGTGGCGCTCCGAACCATCCATGCCGCGGACGCAGCGAACGTTGTAGCTTCCGGAACGTTCCGCAGGCTCGCGCAGGGCGCGGTCGCAGCGGGCGCACTCGCGCTCGTCGCCTTCGCCTGGCGCTGCGACGCGCCCTGGTTCGAAAGGCACGTCTTCCTGCCGCAGCAGTTCTTCATTCCGGCGAATCGCGGGATCGTCTTCTGGTTTCGCGCCACGGCCGCCACGTCTGCCGCGCTCCTCCTGTTGCTCGCCGTATTCATGCCGCGCGGCGCTGCGGGGCGGCGGCTGCTCGCCGCCATCCTCCTGGCGATCCCGGCGGCGGAAGGTTTGCTCCAGTGGCGACTGCGCCGGCTCGTCAATCCTGGATTGGCCGAAGCCATGGACACGCTCACCACGGCGCACGCTCGCTACGGCGCAACGCTTGCGGAGTCGATCGATCGTCTTCACCCCATGTCGGGGCGCGCGATCCGTTTCCGCACCGACGCCGAAGGCCGCAGGATCCCCGGCGCCGCAATCGACCGCGCATTGCCGTCGCTGGTCTTCACCGGCGAGTCGACCGTCGCGGGAATCGGCCTGCAATGGGAGGAGACGGTTCCCGCCATCCTCGGCGCGCGCCTGCGCTTGCAGGTGGTGAACCTCGCCAGCCCGGCATACCGGCTCGATCAGTCCTGGTTACGCCTGAGGGATGCATTGCCGAATCTCGATCGTCCGGTCGCCGTCGTCGGTTTGTTCATGCCGGGGCTGGTCGGGCGTAGCTTCGCGGGCCAGCGCCATCCGCCGGCGCGCCCGTCGCCATCGGGCGGCATCGAGCTCCTGCCCCTCGACGCTCCGGGGCTGCTCCAGCGCTCCGGCCTCTACCGGCTCTGGAAGCACCTCTACTGGTCGGACGCGGCGGTGGAGGAAGGAATGCGCTCGGTCGCGGTGGTGCTGCGGGCGATCGCCGCTCTGGCGAAGGCGCGCGGCGCGCCCTGCATCTTCCTCGTCACGGGCAGGACCCCGCGGTGGATGCTCCACGACCTCTTCGAAGCGCCGGGCTTGGACTACGTCGTGGCCGAGGTGCCCGAGGAGGCATTGCTCGCCGACGGTCACCCCGGTCCGTGGGGCAGCATGGGCCTCGCCGATGCGCTCGAGCCGCGGCTGCGCACGACGCTCGCGCACCGGTGATCCTCAACGACGGCGGAGGCGCGCTATCGAAGCAAGCGTGGCCACACCGTCTTCCGGCAACCGGCGGTCCCGCCTGCCGCGATGACGCTACCGTCGGCGCCCGTGGTCAGCCCGCTTTCAGGAAACGGCAGGGAACCGCAGCGATTGCCCTGGGTCGAGTAGAGCTGCATTACGTTCGGTTCGCCGGCGCCACGATCGAGAATCGCGTACGCGCGGGCGTCGCGCACCAGCGTGAAATCGGTATGCGGATTCTGCGCCAGCCACGGCGGCGCGCTCTGCACGGTGGTCGTCGCGCTGGGCAGGAACCATTCCCAGAGCCCGTCGCGCGCCACCACCGCGCCGCCGCCCGAGACCGCCCTGACGAGCAGGCGTCGGTGCACGTCACTCGGTGTGCCAAAGGTCAACCCGTCGGCGATGCGGAAGAAGGGCGTGATCGGCGTGCCCTCGTGATCGAACCAACGGCCCTGCAGCGGTTCGCCGCGGCCTTGCTGGAGGATGACCACGGCATTGCCATTCGCGTCGCCGACGCCGCCACCCAGGATGGCGCAACCTCCGTCCGAGCGGCCTCTGCTGACCAGGTTGCCGGTAGCGTCGAAACGGCTGACTTCGATGGTGCCCGGCGGTGGACCGCTGCAGAACCCGGTCAGCGTCAGGACGCCATTCGGCCACGCACGGTTGACCAGCGCGCCCGCCTCGTCGCTTCCGACGGGCGTATCCGCGTGCTTGGCGCCGTCCGGCGTCCAATACGCGAGGCTTGGAAACGTCGGGCCGACCCTGGTCTCGCGCATGTAGATGCCCTCGAATCCGAGACCCTGAGGAAAGAGCGCCTCGGCGGGGATGCTCGCCAGGTGCTCGCCAGTGGGCGAGAACGTCTCCCAGCTGAAGGCTGCGTTGCTGGCAGCGATGTTCCCGCTCTCGTCCGAGGTGGCGGAGTCGCACTGAGCGGCGCGTTGCCCCGGCGGCGGAACGTCGAACGAGAAGGACTGGCCGACCGAGTCGGGCACGATGCCTTGGCAGTCCGCGCTCGGACCGCCGCCGCCGGAGCTCCCGCCGCTGCCGGAACCCCCGTCAGGGCCGCCATCGGCGCTGCCGCCCCCCGAGGCGCCCCCACCGTCTGGGCCGGCGTCGATTCCGCCGTCGCCGCCGTTCCGACCTCCCGCATCCGCGCTGCCGCCGCCATCGCTGGATCCCGCGCCCGCGTCCGTGCCGCCCGCGGCGCCGCCCGTCGAGCCACCTCCGCCACCCGAGCTCGTGCCACACGCAATGGCAACCGCCGCCACGACCGGGATGACGCTCGAGCGCATGGGGGCCCTCGCGCAGGATGTGTTCTGAACTTGCGTACGTGCCCGCGGGGAGGCGAGAGGCGTGCGGCTGCACGCTCGTCCGAAGCACGGCAGCGAGAGCGCGGTTTGTGGCCGCCGCTGCCTCGATCCGTCGCGGTGCGATGTTGCGCTACGGTCGAGACGCGCTTCACATCCCGAGACGCGCGCGAAGCTCCCGTGCGGTGAGCAGCTGCGTGTACACCGGCGATCCGACGTCGAACATCTTCGCCTTGGCGAGCGGCCCGACCACGACGGGCTCGAACCCGGCATCTCTCACGAGGCGCGCGGCGACGTCCAATGCCCGAGGGTCGTCCGCGGCGATTGGAATGCCCACCAGCTCTCCCGTCCGGTGCGCCTCGCTCCGCAGGTTGCGATAGCTGATGGCATTGAAGGCGCGCGCGAGGCGAACGCCCGGAAGGAACTCCGCCGAGGCGACGCCTGCGCCCTTGCGACGGGCTTCCACCGCCATATCGCCGTCGCGCTCCGGATACGGATTGCCGGTATCCACCACCACCTTCCCTTTGAGCTCGTTTTGCAAATCCTTGCCGATCTGCGGCAGGGCTCCGTAAGGGACCGAGATGAGGACCACGTCTCCGAACACGGCTGCCTCTCGCGGCGTGCCGGCGCGCGCCTTGGGGCCGAGCGACCGCGCCAGGCCCTGGAGCTCTTCAGGATGGCGTGACGAGACGAGCACCTCGTGGCCCGCCTTCACCCACAGGGTGGCGAGCGTGCCGCCGATCTTGCCGGCGCCGATGATGCCGATCTTGAGCGGATGCGCATCGGGTGCCGTGGCGTCCCTCGCCGCGGCGGCGATCCCTACGATGGCGATGCAGATTGCGGCGAACGCAGCAGGCATCCATTTCGACATGACGTCCACCTCATATCACCTGCTATCCTGCTCGCGCGAGGTGCGCGCATGGAGCGGAAGCAAGCGTCCGATTTCGATCCAGAGGTCCTGGACCTCTTCGATCAGTACGTTCACGGGGCGATCGATCGCCGCGGGTTCCTCGAGAGGGCGGCGCGGTTCGCCGTGGGCGGCGTGACGGCGGCCATGCTCCTCGATGCGTTGAATCCACGTTTTGCCGAGGCGCAGCAGATTGCCAAGAACGATGCGCGGCTGGCGACGAGCTATGCGGAATACGATTCGCCCAAGGGAACTGGAAAGGTGCGCGGCTACCTGGCGCTCCCGACGAAGCGTTCGGGCCGGCTGCCCGGCGTCCTCGTGGTGCACGAGAACCGCGGGCTCAATCCGCACATCGAGGACGTCGCCCGGCGCATCGCCCTGGAGCAATTCGTCGTGTTCGCTCCGGACGCGTTGACTCCGCTCGGCGGCTATCCCGGCGACGAGGACAAGGCGCGCGAGCTCTTCGCGAAGCTCGATCAGGACAAGACCCGCCAGGACTTCGTGGCCGCGGTGGCATGGCTCGAGGCGCGTCCCGAATCGACCGGCAAGGTCGGCGTGGTGGGCTTCTGCTACGGCGGCGGGATCGCCAATCTGCTGGCCACGCGCATCCCCGAGCTGAGCGCAGCCGTGGCCTTCTACGGCAACCAACCGCCTCCGGAGGAGGTGGCGAAGATCAAGGCGCCGCTCCTCATCCACTACGCCGAGAACGACGATCGCATCAACGCCGGGATCCCGCCGTTCAAGGCGGCGCTCGAAGCCAACCACGTTCGATACGAAATGTTCACCTACCCGGGCACGCAGCACGGCTTCAACAACGACACCACTCCGCGCTACGACAAACCCGCCGCGGCCCTCGCCTGGCAGCGGACCATGGACTTTTTCAAGAAGAACCTGCGCGGCTGAGACGGCGACGGCATTGACGCCACTGAATGTAGGACATTCAGGATTGCTCGCGCAGCGCCCGTGCTGCGGCATCCGGCGCGCCCGGTCCCTCCCCTAGCTCCGGGCGCGATGGCAGGGGCGTGGCTGGCTGGCCGATCCCCATCCGCACGCGCACGTCCTCATCGAGACTGGCCAGCGCATTCTCGAGGCGCTGCACACGCTGCTCGAAATCGAGCTGCTGGTGTTGCGAGCTCTGGCGAAACTCCATTTCGAGCGTCAGCTCGCGCTCCTTGAACTTCAAATACTTCACGACGACGACCGCGAGAGCAGGCAGGCCGAACATCAACAGGACGATGACGATGAAGGCGAGCGCGGGGATCAGCACACCGACCAGGTCCGACGTCATGACTGGTGTACGTAACCAAACCCGCCGGTATTTCGTGCCACCAGCCGCGTCGACGCTCAGTGCGCGTGGATTCGGAGGGCGAGCTTGCCGAGGTGGTGCTCGCCGACCGCCCGGTGCGCCTGCGCCGCGTCCTCGAGACCGTAGGTCCGTCCCAGCTCGACATGGAATGGACCGGCTGCGATCCGGGTGTTGAGCCGCTCGAAGATCTCGCGGCTTGCGACGCCGTCGTAGGCGGTCACCTCGATTCCATCCGGGGCTTTCGGCGCGGGTTCGACGCCGTTCGGATAGGCGACACGACCGCCTTTCCTCACGCCTCCGAGCGCCTGCTGAAGCGAATCGCCGCTCACGAGGACGAGCGCAGCGTCGATACCTTCAGGAGCGAAGGCGCGGACCGCTCGGGCCACCGAATCGGGGCCGCTCCTGCCGTCGACCGCCGCATCGGCACCGAGCCTGCGAACCAGGTCGACCCCGTCTTCGCCGGATGCCACCGCCAGCACGCGCGCGCCTATGCGCTTGGCGAGCTGCACCGCGAGGTGACCGACGCCGCCGCTCGCACCGAAGATCATCACGGTCTCCCCGGCGCGGAGCTCGAGCTCCTCCTCGAGCCCCGTGAGCGCGGTCACTCCATCGGCGCCGAGCGCGCCCGCCTCCTCGGTAGGGAGGTTGGGGGGCACGATGGCGGTCTCGTCTTCCTCGACGGCGACGTACTGCGCGTAGAATCCGCCCTCGTGCCCGTAAGCGTAGACGCGATCCCCGACGTCGACCCGCTCGACTCGCTTGCCGACGGCCACGACCGTGCCGGCGCCGTCGTTCCCGAGGACTTTCGGGAAGCCCTTCTTCCCGAACTCGAACTCGCCCGAGCGGACCTCGGGGTCCCACACGCCAATCCCCGCGGCCTCGAGGCGGATGAGGACCTGTTTGTCCTCTAGCTTCGGGACCGGAAGGACGCGCGTCTGCAGGACCTCCGGGCCGCCGAAGCGATCGATCGCAGCGGCCTGCATCGTCTCGGGAATGAACGGATCCATGTTTCGCACCCTGGGCAGTGTGCCGGAACGCCGTAGCGTGCGCACGTCGCGCTCATTTGTAAAGACACCTTGAAGCTGATCACGGCGGGCTCCAACCCGGTGCACCTCGAAGCCTCGCTTGACGGATCGAAACGGCTGGAGTTCAACGACTCCTCCACGGGCCAGCTCGCCACCGGCGGCGTGGGCATCGAGAACTACGATCCTGGCGTGCGCTACGGCACGTTCACCGTGTACCGGAGATAGCCAGGCCCGTTCCGCGTGAAGCGAAAGTCGGCGGCCGCGTCGTCCTCACGGATAAGCGGCCGCCGGCAAACGATGCGCTATCCTCAGCGCATGACCGAGATCCTCGACGAGGACTCTGCCGCGCGTCGCGCCGCGGTGGTCCTCGCAAGGCTTGCCGCAGTCGGCGTTCACGCCGGCGATCGGATCGCGGTGCTCGCGAGCAACGGCAGTGCCTTCGTTGCCGCGCGCGATGCCGCGACCGCCGCCGATCTCGTGCTCGCGCCGATCAACCCGCGCCTCGCGCCCACCGAGATTGCGTGGATCGTCGGGCACGCGCGGCCCCGGGCGCTGCTCGTCGACGAGGCGCACCGCGGCGCCGCGTCGGGCGGCGCGCCGATCGTCGAGCTCGACGACGCGCTCGGCCCCGCGACACCGCTCGATCATGCGCGGATCGGCGCGACGCTCCTCTACACCTCGGGCACGACCGGCCGGCCGAAGGGCTGCTGGCGCACGGCCGAGCAGGAGGGTGCGCGGGCCGACGAGCTGCGCGCAAGCTACGCCCTCACGCCGGCGGACACGCACCTGATCGTATGTCCCATCGCTCACTCAGCGCCCGGCATCTTCCTGCGCGCCGCGCGCGCCGCCGGTGCGCGCACCGTGATCGCGCCGCGCTTCACGCCAGAGGCGTTCGTCGGCGACGTGCGCCGCCACCTCGCTACCGTCGTGTTCCTGGTGCCCACGCAGGTGCACCGCCTGCTTGCTATCGATCCGCCACCGGGTCTCGACTCGCTGCGCGCCGTGATCGTTGCCGGTGCGCCGTTTCCGCCAGCGCAGAAGGCCGCGTTCACGGCGTGGCTCGGGCCCGGACGGCTGTATGAGTTCTACGGCTCGTCGGAGACCGGCACGGTCGGCGTGATCGGACCAGACGAGCACGCTGCGCACCCGGGGTCGGTCGGCCGGCCACCTCCTGGCGTGTCGGTGCGCGTGCACGACGGCGAGCTGTTCGTCCGCTCGCCGGCCGTCATGAGCGGTTATCTCACCGAGGCCGGCGACGCGGTCGCTCCGCTCGAGGCGCGCGACGGCCACATCTCGGTCGGCGATCTCGGCGCCATCGATCGCGACGGCTGGATCACGCTGGTCGATCGCAAGTACGACACGATCATCACCGGCGGTCTCAATGTCTATCCCGCGGAGGTCGAGCGGACGCTCGCCGCGCTGCCCGAGGTCGCCGGTGCGGTCGTGTTCGGCGTACCCGACGACGAGTGGGGACAGATCGTCGCGGCGGTGATCGCGCCACGCGGGCCCGCGCGTCTCGACGGCAAAGCGGTGCGCGCCGCGCTGCGCGACCAGCTCGCCGGCTACAAGCTGCCGCGCGCGATCGCGTTCTGCGCACTCGACGAGCTTCCGATCGGGTCGTCGGGCAAGTCGCTCCGTCGCGCGGCGCGCGCCGCCTTCTCCGCACGGCTCGTGCGCATTGCCTAGCGGGCCTCCACCGTACGCCGCGGTGGTCGAACGGCGCCCTTTGGCGTATGTGACCCGTCGTGCGCTTTCTGGTGGCAATGCTGCTCGCCTTCCTCGCCGCGGCAGCGGGACCCGACGAGCCCGCTTACGGACCGGAGCTGGAAGGGTTCGACTATGCCTTTCCCGTCCAACGCTTCGAGTTCGAATCACAGCGCCAGAAGCTCCACATGAGCTATCTGGACGTCCGTCCGCGCGCGTCCAACGGCCACACGGCCGTGCTGCTGCACGGAAAGAACTTTTGCGCGGGCACGTGGGAAAGCACGATTCGCGAGCTGACGCAGGCCGGGTACCGCGTCGTGGCGCCCGACCAGATCGGGTTCTGCAAGTCCAGCAAGCCGGAGCGCTACCAGTACAGCTTCCAGCAGCTCGCGGCGAATACTCGCGCCTTGCTCGATCATCTCGGCGTACAGCGGGTAACGGTCCTCGGGCACTCGACGGGCGGCATGCTGGCGGTGCGGTACGCCCTGCTCCATCCGCAGCAAGTCGAGCAGCTGGTGCTCGTCAATCCCATCGGCCTCGAGGACTGGAAAGCGCTCGGGGTGCCGTGGCGCAGCGTCGACGACTGGTATGCGCGCGAGCTGAAGACCACGGCGGCAAGCATCCGCCAGTACGAGCAGGCGACCTACTATGCCGGGCAGTGGCGGGCGGAATACGAGCGGTGGGTGCAGATGCTCGCCGGCATGTACCGCGGGCCGGGCAGGGACATCGTCGCCTGGAGCTCGGCGCTGCTTTACGACATGATCTTCACGCAGCCGGTGCTCTACGAATTCGACCGCATCCAGGCCCCGACGCTGGTGATGATCGGCCAGAAGGACAACACGGCCATCGGCAAGGATGCCGCTCCGCCCGAGCTCAAACCGAAGCTCGGCGATTACCCGCGGCTGGGGAAGGAAGCGGCCCGGCGAATCCCGCACGCCAAGCTGGTGGAATTTCCCGAGCTCGGCCACGCACCCCAGATCCAGGATCCAGGGCAATTCCACGAGGCCCTGCTCAAAGCGCTTCCGCGGTGATTCACATCGCGCTCACTGATCGGCGACCGTGTCCCGCGGCGACGCGCACCGCTTCTGCATCTCAGTCAGCTGGTCCTTCATCTGCTTCGCATCGACGCCGAGCGACCCGACGCGTTTCGAGTCGACGATCTCGACTGCCGACGTCTGCAGCGCGATCGCCTGCTTGCAGTTCCCGAGCTCGACCGCGACCGTCGCAAGCGCCGCAAAGGTCATCGGCTGCCAGGGGGCGAGGTCCGCGGCGCGGTTCGCCAGAGGCAGAGCCTCCTTCGCGCGGCCTGTCCTGGCCAGGTGAGTGGCAAGCGCGGCTTGCGCGAGCGCGCCATCGGGCCAGTGCTCGACGGCGCGGCGGAGCGCCGTTTCGCGTTCCGCCGGGTCGGAGGCTTCGACGCCGAGCAGGTACCACCCTCGCCCGTCGTTCGGTTGCGCCTCGGCCCCCGCGCGAAGGGCCGGCAGCAAAGGTACCTCGCGCAAGCGGGCGAGCTCGGCGTTCAAGACCGGGTGTCTCGGCTGCTCCCGCAGGGCCTCCTCGAGCGCCTGCCGTCGAACGCGAGTCTGGACGAGCGTATTCGTCTGGAAGAGGCGCAGCCCGAGCAATGCGAGGTGCACGTCGCCGAGCGCCGCCGGCCTGGAAGTGAAGGTCCGATCGACGTTGCCGACTTTGATTTCCCAACGCACGCCGCGCCCGGTGAGCTGGTGCTGCGAGAGCAGGTAGTCGAGCGCGTTGACCTTGCCGTTCGCGATCTCCCATTCTGGAAATGCGAGACGCCAAGCTTCGCTCGGAGACTTCCCGTCCATCAGGTGACGTTGGTACGCCGTCAGTTGCTTGCCACGCTCGTTCCAGAGAAAGCGGTACAGGACCCAGCTCGTCAGGTACGGATCGACGCCCCACCCGCCGCCAAGCCAGCCCGACAAGAGGCTTGCCATGGGCGCGAGCTTCACCGAGCCCGCGATCCAGCCGTTCGCGGGGTCTGCGCCTGCCCAGCGCCGCCCATCCTCGATCTTGGCCACGCCTTCGACGAACTGGGCAAGCCCCTCTGCGAACCAGTACGGCTGACGCGGGAACATGTAGGACGAGACGAGATGCGTGAGCTCGTGCGCGACGATTTGCGGGACGGTCTCCACCGAGTCACCGCTGATGAGGATCGTCGGCTCCGCGAGCGGTGAGACCCAGAAGATGCCCGCGACGCTTCGGGAGCCGCTGTAGTCGACGAGATCGCGCTGGTGCGGAAGGACCACGACCCGCACCCGGCCAGGGATGTCGACCGGCTCGCTGACCAGAGTCGCCAGCACCGCCGCATGCAGGTCCTCGAACGCGGCGACGAGGCGCCCTGCGTCGCGCTCCGACCCCGCGGCGTCGATGACGAAGTGCGCGCTCTGATATTCGCGCCACGTCTCTCCGGCCGCGAGAGAGCAGCGCTCCTCGCCCGCGGCGCTGACGCTGGCACCCAGGACGAGCACAGCGACGAAAGCGCATCCCCGGCCGAACCAGGACGACGAAGCGCCGCAGGCGGACGAAGGCGTGCTGGTCAAGGGCTTCCACCCCCTCTGGGTTCACCGTCGCCTCTTCATAACCGCGCCACCCGGGTAGGCTCAATTCACCAATGGGATCATCGTCCGCCCCCTGACGCGAGGGGCCGTGCTTCTCCGCGAATTCGGGATTCGGGGACACCATACGCAACTCAGCGTGATCGCCGCGAGTAGGGATTCGGGGACACCATACGCAACTCAGCGTGATCGCCGCGGGCGAGTGGGACTGGCGTCGGTCCGGTGGTCGCGCGGAAGGCTGCGTAACGATCGTCGCGCCACCGTGGCGTTCGCCCTCGACCGACGTGCACGCCTGGGAACAGCGCTGCGCGCCGCGCGGGCTTCGTCGCCCGCGTCGGCGATCTAAACAGGCCGCCGGCCCCGACGAAGCCCGCGGCTGCTCCACGAACGGCGGTCGGATCCGCAACGCCTCAGGGGGGCGGGGGCGGGGGCGTCAGATCGAGTTGGATGTCGACCTCGGGCGTCACCGGATCGTTCGATAGGAGGACGAGCAGCGCGCTGGAGGGCACCGCCGCTCCGGCCACCGGACCCACGCCCAGATAGCAGCTCCCAAGCGGCGAAAGCGGGATGCCGGCGAAGCAATTGCTGAACCCTCGGTTGGCGCTGAAAAACTGGAACGAAGCCGGGCTGGCCCCGCCGAAGGCGATGCTCTGCAGCACCAGCGACTGGCCGCCCTGGTTCGTCACCTGGATCGTGTCGAAGGCGGAGTCCGGCAGGAAGGTGAGAGAAGCGCCGGCGTTGGTCGCGATGATCGGCGGCGGCGGCGGGGGCGGCGGGGGCGGCGGCGGAATCACGTCCAGTTGGATGTCGATCTCGGGTTTCGCCGGATCGTTCGACACGATGACGAGCAGCGCGCTGGAGGGCGCCGCCGCTCCGGCCGCCGGACCCACGCCCAGATAGCAGCTCGAACGGGGCGAAAGCGCGATGCCGGCGAAGCAATTGCTGAAGCCGCGGTTGGCGGTGAAAAATTGGAACGATGCGGGACTGGCCCCCCCGAGATCGATGCTTTGCAGCACCAGCGGCTGGCCCCCCTGGTTCGTCACCTGGACGGTGTCGAAGGCGGAGTCCGGAAAGAAGGCAAGAGAGACGCCGACGTTGGTCGCGATGATCGGCCGATCGGGCAATGCCTCGCCGGTCAGCGACACCAGCGCAGTGCCCACGTTGGACACGAGGCGCAGCGTGGCGGTGCGCACCCCTGCCACGGAGGGGGTGAAGGAGAGCTGCAGGCTCACGGCGGCGCTCTTGTTCGGCGGGATCGAGACGTTCAGCGCGGCGCTGAGGCTCGCCTGCGCGACGGAGAAGTCGCTCGCGGCGGGCCCCTCCACCGCGATCGTCGAGATGACGAGCGGCGTCTTCTTGCTGGTGTTGTAAACCATGAGGACCGCGGTCCGGGTCGTGCCGACGGACATCGGGCCCTGGGCAGTATTCTGGAGCGCGCTGAAGTCCACGTTCGGCGTCGGAGGAGTCCCGACGACCGCGCTCGCGTTGTTGATGAACCACGAAGGGCCGTCGATCGTCGGGGGCGGCGGGATCTGCGGAGCACCGCCACCGCCGCCGCCGCCGCCACCCCCTCCACCGCCAGGGCCACTTTGCTGGGTCACGCCGGGCGACTGGGTTCCACCGGGCTCTTGGCCGGCCCCGGTCCCTCCACACGCAGCGACCGCAAGCAGCAGGATGGCGGACTTCCAAGCGTGCAGTTTCATGGCGTGGTCGCTCCCCACGGCTCGTCTGTCCCTGCCGAACACCCTTGCGCGACTGAACGGGACAACTCTCGCTTCCTTTTCGCGCGGCTGGACGGGCGCCAGCACGGCCGACTGCAAAGGATGCCCACGCCTGCCACCGCGTGCAGGGAGCTATGGCGTCCAAGGAGCTGTGGCAACCGCACCGGTCGGGACGGACGAACGGGATCTGTCGGCGGAGTCGCCGCTCGCCGCGATCGTGGGTACCTCCCGGGGCAAAGCAGAGTCGCCAATGATCCTCGTCACCGCCGCTACCGGCCACCTCGGCCGCCTGGTCGTCGACCAACTACTCGCGAAGGTGTCCGCCACGCAGGTCGTCGCCGCCGTCCGCAACCTGGACAAGGCGAAGGACCTCGCGGCGCGGGGCGTCCAGGTCCGCAAGGCCGACTACGAGCAACCCTCCACCCTGGAGGCGGCGTTTCGCGGCGCGACGAAGCTGCTGCTCATCTCCGCGAGCGAGATCGGCCGGCGCGTCGCCCAACACGAGAACGCCGTCGCTGCGGCACGGAAGGCGGGCATACCGCTGCTCGTCTACACCAGCATCCTGCGCGCGGACAGGTCGGGGATCTCCCTCGCCGACGAGCACCTCGCGACCGAGAGAGCGATCCGCGGGTCGGGCGTACCGTTCATCTTCCTGCGGAACGGCTGGTACATCGAGAACTATACGGAGAACCTCGGCCCCGCATTGCAGCACGGCGTAATCATGGGCGCGGCGGATGACGGGCGCATCGCCGCGGCGACGCGCGCCGACTACGCCGCAGCCGCCGTCGCCGTCCTCACCGCGCGGTCCGAGCCTGGCAAGGTGTACGAGCTGGCCGGCGATCAGCCTTTCACGATGGCGGAGCTTGCCGCCGAGGTGTCGCGGCAGTCGGGAAAGACGGTCGTGTACCGCAACCTTCCGCCGGACGAATACGAGAAGGCGCTGCTCGGACTGGGGTTGCCGGAGCCCGTCGCGCGCATGCTGAGGAGCGCCGACGAGGGCATCGCGCGCGGCGACCTGGACGATCGCACCGGCGAGCTGCGCCGGCTCATCGGCCGGCCGACGACGCCCCTCGCGCAGGCGGTCGCTGCCGCGCTGAACCGGTAGAAGCCCCCGAGATCCGAGATCCGGCGAGATCCGGGGACACCATACGCAATTGTCAGGTTCGAACGTCGTCTACTCGCTCGATGGCAGCGGTTCGCATGCAATACCGAGAGCGCTCATCGCGATCGCGTCGCGGCTCCGGCGTACTGCTCGTCGGTGACCTTCTCCATCCATTCGACCACTTTGCCGTCGAGCTGTTCCTGGATGGCGAGGTGGGTCATCGCGGTCGTCGGCGAAGCGCCATGCCAATGCCGCCGACCCGGCGGGGTCCACACCACGTCTCCGGGCCGGATCTCCTCGATGGGCCCGCCTTCTATCTGCACCCGGCCGACGCCGGCCGTCACGATCAGGGTCTGCCCGAGCGGATGGGTGTGCCACGCGCTGCGCGCCCCCGGCTCGAACGTCACGTACGCGCCGGAGGCGCGCGTCGATTCCTTCGCCTGGAACAGCGGATCGATGCGCACCGATCCAGTGAAGTATTCGGCTGGCCCTTTCTGGGAAGGCTGCGTGCCGGCCCGCGCGATGGAAAGCGAAACGACCGTTGCTGCGGCGACCATGTTCATATCTGTCCTCTCAATCGTCACGGGCGCAGCAACGTCTTGATCGCGCGGCGCTCGTCCATCGCGGCGTAGCCCTCCGCCACCTGCTCCAGGGGCAGCGTCAGGTCGAACACCTTTCCGGGGTCGATCTTCCGGTTCCACACCAGGTCGATCAGCTGCGGCAGATAGCGGCGCACCGGAGCGGGGCCGCCATGGAGGTGGACGTGCGCGTAGAACAAATCGCCCGCGTTGAGCTCGACGCCGTGCGGGACGCCGACGTAGCTGACATACCCGCCCGGCCGGGTCGAGCGGATCGCCTGCATCATCGACTCCTGCGTGCCGACGCACTCGAGCACCGAGTCGGCGCCGATTCCCTTGGTCAGCTCCTTGATGCGGTCCACGCCCTGGTCACCGCGCTCGGTGACGATGTCGGTCGCGCCGAACTAGCTGGCCAGCTTCTGCCGCGTTGCGTGACGGCTCATTACGATGATCCTCCCGGCGCCCATCTGCCTGGCGGAGAGCACGCCGAGCAGGCCGACCGCGCCGTCGCCGACGACGGCGACCGTCTTGCCGGGCTTCACGTTGGCCGCGTCGGCGGCGAACCAGCCGGTACCCAGGACGTCGGAGACGGACAGCAGGCTCGGGATGAGGTCGCCCGAGGGCACGTCCGGCGTGGGGACCAGCGTGCCGTCCGCGAGCGGGACGCGTAGCAGGGGCGCCTGCGCGCCGCCCACGAACTCTTTGTGCAGGCAGGACGACGGATAGCCGTCCTGGCAGATGGGACAGGTGTTGTCGGAGGCGAAGAACGACCCGATGACGAACCGGCCCGGCTTGATCCTGGTCACCGCGCTGCCGACCTCCTCGACGATGCCGCAGTACTCGTGCCCCATCGGGGTGGGCTCGGTGACCTTGTTGATGCCGCGGTAGCTCCACAGGTCGGACCCGCACACGCACGTCGCCGACATCCGGATGACGGCATCCGTCGGCTCGATGATCCTCGGCGTGTCGCGCTCCAAGAAACGCACGTCGCGCGGGCCGTAGAGAACAGTTCCTCTCATGGTTCGTCTCCTCCTGGCAGCAGCGACGCGAAACATGCGCTTGGTTCGCGCGAAGCACCAGCGATCCGAAGACAGATTCGGGGACACCATACGCAACTCCGCGTGCCGATTCCGCCATGGGCGGTGGATCGAGGTGGCACACGGAACCCGCGCGGCTGTGACTCTACTGGCGCCCTCGCCAGGACGAGCGGCACCCGGCATCCGATCCCCAATCGCTCATTCGTTTTGAAACCCAAGCGCTTGGGTTATACTCGGCGACATGGATGCTGCGGAGATGGGACGGTGGGGCGGGCGAAGCAGGAGTGCAGCCAAGCGCGCCGCGGCGCGGCGAAACGGGGCGCGCGGCGGCCGGCCGAGGGCCGTGGACGTGCTCGACAGGAGCGTGCGGGACGTGTGCGCGCGCCTGTCGCCCGAGCTTCCGGGCATGGATCCGGGGGACCTGCGCCTGATCGTGCGCTGCCTGCTCTTGCCTCCAGCGCATCGGGCCGTATTCGTCGCGCGCCGCAAAGACGGCCGGTATGTCTTCTGACATCTCGGAAAAGACGCTGGTCGCGCTGGCCAAGGCGCTCCGCGTGGCAAGACTGGAAGCCATCGTGATCGGCAACTCCGCGAGCATGCTGAACGGTGCGCCGGTGACGACCCAGGACATCGACCTGCTCATCCGCGATACGAGCACGAATCGGCGCAAGCTCGCCCGGTTCGCCAAAGCAATCGGCGGGTCTGCGCCGATGCCCGTGTCCGAGCTGAGCAAGGTCGAATGGATCGAGGGCCGGCTCGCGGTACCCGTCGAAATCCACTACGACCGCATCTCCGGCGGCCTGACCTTCTCATCCGTCCGGTCACGGGCGCAGATCGTCACGGTCGGCGACGAGAAGCTTCGGGTCGCCGCCCTGACGGACGTGATCCGCTCGAAAGAGGCGGCCGGCCGCCCCAAGGACCGCGCAGTCCTACCGATCCTTCGCGACACGCTCGCGGTGAAGAAGAAGATGGCGGACGATGAAATTGCTGGAGGCAGCGGCAACCGCTAGCAGCTCGCTTTGCCGATTGACCGCTGAGCGCCGTCGGCAGTGACATTTCCACTGCTATGTCGTGCGGTGAAGCGTTCATGGACAAGGGCAATTCACAGCTGGTAGTGTAGCCCTCGAAATCTTCCGGTTCGGAGGATGATCATGAATCGATTACTTCCCCGGTCCATTCTTGTTCTTGCCCTTGCCGTCTGGTCGGCGTCAGCGGCGGCCGCCAGAGATGCCTCCGCCATCGTGGATACCGCCTATGTCGTTGAAGCGATGCCACACGGCGCAATCGTCTGGGACACGCGTAGCGCTGCCGCGTATAAAGAGGGCCATATACCAGGCGCCATCAATATCGATGATATTGGCGCCGTGCTCCGCGATGAAAATACCGAAGACTACATTGAGCTCGAGAAAATCGCTGCGCTGCTCGGGGGAGCCGGAATCGATCTCAAGAAAGAGGTTATCGTCTACGGCGCGAAGGCAAATCCATATGTCTACTTTGGTTTGGTGACCTTGCAGTACTTCAACGCCTCGAACGCGAAGATCTATCACGGCGGTATCGAGGACTGGAAATCTGCCGGCCGGCCAACGACGACGGAAACGACCCGCCTTACCCCGGTAAGCCTGAAGCTTACCGCTAATTCCGAGCTGTTGATCGACACCGCCGAAGTGGTGCGCAAGCTGCACGATCCCGAGGTGCAAATCCTCGATGCTCGAACGCCGAAGGAGTACAGCGGCGACGAGATTCGCGCGCTCCGTGGCGGACACATACCTGGTGCGATCCCGATTCATTACATGGAAAACTGGGTCGATCCGGATGCGCGCGGCAAGATCGAGAAGAAGCAAGTGAGCAACGCGGATGGCTTGAATCTGAAATCGCGCGGCCAACTCGAGAAGCTTTATTCACGGCTCGATCCCAAGAAGGAGACCATCGTTTACTGCCAGAGTGGAATTCGCGCGTCGGAATCGGCCACGATATTGAAAGAACTGGGCTTCAAGAAAGTCCGGGTCTACGATTCGTCATGGTTGGGCTATGGCAATACCTTGGATGCACCGGCGGAAAATGTGACCTTCTTCAATGTGGGCCTCATGCAAAGCAAGATGACGACTCTGCAAAGGCGCCTGGAAACGCTGGAACGGACGCTGGTGGAAACGAGAGCGGCAAAAGAATAGCGACCTGCATCATTCTTGCGTCCTGCGGCGGCACCAACGTGATGCATCGGCTGAACCCAGAGGCACACGAGCGCGTGCATCAGGCTGAGCAGGTCGCCGCGAAGGAGGCGCTCTCGCGGCTCATCGAGTCGGTGCAGGAGGGCCTGCGGGTCCTGGGCCGCGATCAGCGCCTGGAGAGAATGGCCCAGGATGCGTTCCGCAGCTTCATTGACGAGCTTCACCTTCGCCGAAGCTTCGGCGGAGAGCGGCACCACGTTCACGATTCAGCTGCCCAGATCAAGGAAGGGCCCTAAACCACCGACAGCCGCTAGCTCGCCGGTCCCTCGGCGAGGCCCTTCGTGAGTGGCCGCCCGGCGAGCTGCGCCACAGCGGCGACGAGCGCCTCGGGCTCGATCGGTTTGCCGAGGTGCATCCGGAACCCCGCCGCGAGGGCCTGCGCGCGGTCCTCCTCCCT
>JBJMQJ010000555.1:0-11630 GCA_045802765.1 Myxococcales bacterium | reverse complement strand
GCGCCCGCGAGACGCAGGAGCGGCTCAAGGACACCCACGAGCGGCTGCTGCGCGTGGCGGCGGAGTTCGACAACTTCAAGAAGCGCGCGATCAAGGAGAGGGAAGACGCGCAGAAGTTCGGCATCGAGCGGCTGCTGAAGGACTTCCTACCGGTGGCGGACAACCTCGAGCGCGCGCTCGACCATGCCGAGGAGCACGACCTGCGCCAAGTGATCGAGGGCGTCAAGCTGGTGCAGAAGCTCCTCGACACGACGCTCGCGCGGCACGGCGTCACCGGGTTCTCGGCGCTGGGCCAGCCGTTCGATCCAAACCTGCACGAGGCGCTCATGCAGCAGGAGTCCGACGCGCCGGCGGGCACGGTGGTGTCGGAGATGTCGCGCGGGTACAAGCTGAACGAACGACTGGTGCGCCCCGCAGCGGTGGTCGTCGCGAGGCCCCGATCCGGCGGAACGCCGCCCCAGCCCGGACGGCCCGGCGGTGCCCCTCCGGCGGATGCCAAGTAGGTAATCCGCCTACGTTTCCCTTTGTTGACCAGCCGGCCCCGTTCCGTCCAATCTAGCCCTTCCACGAGGGGGCGGACGACGACATGGCCAAGGTGATCGGCATCGACCTCGGGACCACGAACTCGTGCGTCGCCGTGATGGAAGGCGGCGAGCCGGTCGTCATCCCGAATTCCGAGGGCAGCCGCACCACTCCGTCGATGGTCGGATTCACCGAGGCCGGCGAGCGGCTGGTGGGGCAGATCGCCAAGCGGCAGGCGATCACCAACCCCGACGCGACGGTCTTCGCGGTGAAGCGGCTGATCGGCCGCAAGTTCGACTCGGAAGAGGTGCGCAAGAGCATCGCCGTCTCCGCCTTCCGCATCGTCGCCAGCGAGAACGGCGATGCCTGGGTGGAGCTGCGCGGGAAGCGCTACAGCCCCGCCGAGATCTCGGCGATGATCCTCGCCAAGATGAAGCAGACCGCCGAGGACTACCTCGGCGAGGCGGTCACCGACGCCGTCATCACCGTCCCGGCATACTTCAACGACGGCCAGCGCCAGGCGACCAAGGACGCGGGCCGCATCGCCGGGCTCAACGTCCTGCGCATCATCAACGAGCCCACCGCCGCCGCGCTCGCGTACGGTCTGGACAAGGCCGCCGCGGGCGGAGGCGCGAAGGCGGGCGCGGCGATGCGCACCGCCGCCGCCGAGAAGATCGCCGTTTACGATCTGGGCGGAGGAACCTTCGACATCTCCGTCCTGGAGCTGACCGCCGGTGTGTTCGAGGTCAAGGCGACCAACGGCGACACCTTCCTGGGCGGCGAGGATTTCGACCAGCGGATCGTCGACTACCTGGCCGGCAACTTCCAGAAGGCGAACAAGATCGACCTGCGGCGCGATCGCATGGCGCTGCAGCGGCTCAAGGAAGCCGCGGAGCGCGCCAAGCACGAGCTCAGCTCGGCGAACGAAACGGACGTGAACCTGCCCTTCATCGCCGCGGACGCCTCGGGGCCCAAGCATCTGACCGAGACCATGACCCGCGAGCAGCTCGAGGGCCTGGTGAACGACCTGGTCCAGAAGACGGTCGAGCCCTGCAAGATGGCGCTCAAGGATGCCGGCGTGCAGCCTCGCGACATCGACCGCGTCATCCTGGTGGGCGGCATGACCCGCATGCCCGTGGTGCAGAGGGTCGTGCAGCAGTTCTTCGGCAAGGAGCCGCACAAGGGCGTGAACCCCGACGAGGTGGTCGCCGTCGGGGCGGCCATCCAGGGCGGCGTGCTCAAGGGCGAGGTGAAAGACGTCCTGCTGCTCGACGTCACTCCGCTGTCGCTCGGCGTCGAGACCTCGGGCGGGGTGAACACCCGCATCATCGAGAAGAACACCACCATCCCCTGCCGCAAGGCGCAGGTCTTCTCCACTGCCGTCGACAACCAGCCCATCGTCAACGTCCACGTCCTGCAAGGCGAGCGCGAGATGGCCGCCGACAACAAGACGCTGGCGCGGTTCGAGCTGGTCGGCATCCCGCCCGCGCCGCGCGGCGTGCCGCAGATCGAGGTCGCCTTCGACATCGACGCGAACGGCATCGTGCACGTCTCCGCCAAGGACCTCGGCACCGGCAAGCAGCAGTCGATCCGCATCGTCGCCTCCAGCGGCCTGACCGAGCAGGAGATCCAGCGGATGATCGCGGAGGCCGAGTCGAACAAGTCGACCGACAAGAAGAAGAAGGAGCTCGCCGACATCAAGAACAACGCGGACGGGCTCATCTACACGACCGAGAAGGCGCTGGAGGAGTACTCGACGCTGCTTCCGCCCAAGGACATGGCGGAGATCCGCGCGGATCTCGAGGCCCTCAAGACCGTCTACCAGACCGACGACGTGGCGAAGATCCGCGCCTCCGTGCAGCGGCTGGAGGGATCGGCCTACCGGATCGCCGACGCCCTCTACTCGACCGAGTCGAAGGACAAGAAGGCGGCGGCCAGCGGGACGGGAAAGCCCTGAGATCGGGCTGACGGCTGGCGGATGGTTCGGACGCCCCTTTCCGCCGGGACCCTGCCTCCGCTTACAATGAGTCAAAACCGCCAACCGCGAGCCGCCCGCCGCAGCCGGATATTGACACGGCGTTTTGAGGATTTACGTTTCGACTGTCGGACTGCCTGTGGGGCGGCCGGGCAGGTCGCACCTTCTTCGAGGATCAACCGGCGTGCAGCCCCATCCCAAGCGCGACTACTACGAGGTGCTCGGCGTCGAGCGGACCTGCACGGCGCAGGAGCTGAAGAGCTCGTTCCGGAAGCTCGCGCTGCAGTTCCACCCTGACAAGAACGCGGGCGACAAGAAGGCCGAGGAGAAGTTCAAGGAGATCTCCGAGGCTTACGAGGTGCTCTCCGATCCGGACAAGCGCGCGCGCTACGACCGGTTCGGCCACCAGGCTCCCGGCGGGTTCGGCCCCAGCCCGTTCGACCAGGGGTTCGGCGGCGCGAACATCAACGACATCTTCGAGGGCATCTTCGGCGACATCTTCGGCGGCGGCGGGCGACGTGGCCGCACGGCGCGCAGCCGTGGATCGGATCTCCGCTACAACCTGGAGATCAGCTTCACCGAGGCCGCCTTCGGGACGGAGGCGAAGGTCAAGATCCCCAGGCACAAGAGCTGCGACGCATGCCGGGGGTCGGGAGCCAGGGCGGGGACGGGTCCCAAGCAGTGCCCGACCTGCCATGGCACCGGAGAGCTGCGGCTCACCCAGGGGTTCTTCCAGATCGCGCGTCCCTGCGGTCACTGCCAGGGGACCGGGAAGGTGGTCACCGACCCGTGCCCGGCGTGCAAGGGAGCGGGGAAGCTCGAGCACGAAAGCATGCTCAGCGTGAAGGTCCCTCCGGGCGTCGACACCGGCACGCGGCTCAAGCTGACGGGCGAGGGCGAGCCAGGCGAAAGGGGCGGTCCTCCGGGCGACCTCTACGTCGTGGTCCACGTGCAAGAGCACCCCATCTTCATTCGCGAGGACACCGAGGTCATCTGCGAGGTCCCCATCAGCTTCACGCAGGCCGCGCTCGGGGCGCAGATCGAGGTCCCTACCCTGGACGGCAAGGTGAAGATGAAGATCCCGACCGGAACGCAGAGCGGCAAGGTCTTCCGGCTGAAGGGGAAGGGAATCCCGAGCCTGAACGGGTACCAGCGGGGCGATCAGCACGTGCGCATCACCGTCGAGGTGCCGGAGAAGCTGACCCGCAAGCAGCGCGAGCTGCTGGAGGAGTTCGCGGCGATCTCGGGCGAGGACGCGCACCCGCAGTCGAAATCGTTCTTCGACAAGGTGCGCGAGATGTTCGGGGCCGACGAACCCGGGCAGGAAGAAGACGTGGCCTGACCGCCCGCCGGATGACGCGCTGCGCTGCAGACGCGGCACGGCCGCCGGCGCCACCTTTGGCAACGGGTGGCGGCGGAGGATGGTTTGGAGTATGTGGCGCCGATGCGGTTCGCCTGGCTGATGCTCTTGTTGCCGATGGCGGCTCGCGGCGGCAACCTGAACCTGCGCGGCGACGTCGACTTCCTCCTCGGCACGGCAGCGAGCACCGAGAGCGGCTACCCCTTCGCGCCGGCAGTCGGCGTTTTTGTCGGCGCCGACGTTTACGACATGTTCACTCCGGGCGTGCGCTTCCTGGGAGTGGCGGGAGCGCGCGAGCTCGGGATCACCGAGGGCCTGCGCGCCTACGCGACTGGCGCGGAGCTGCGTGTCCATACGCCGGGCGACCCGCAGTTCTGGGTCTCCGCGGGCGCGGGCCGGGGACAGCTGTCCCAGCTCCAGTGCGATTGCGACGTGCAAACCTTCGTGGGAGCGCGGCCGGGAATGTCCTTGAGCATGGCGGTCGGCGCGCGCAGCTTCGTGCTGGGCGGACTCGCCGGCGTCGGCGGCCAGATCGGGCTGACGCGGTGGACGCACGTCAGCCGGATGGCGCAGACCGGACCCGCCGCGGGCCGCACGCCGACGGCGTTGCGCGAGGGCGACCTGTGGGCCGTCACCTTCGGGATCACCGTCGGGGGCCGCACCTCTCCCTGAAGCGCCTCAAGCGGCCGGCGACATGAGCAATTTGCGCAGCTCGGTGGACCCGAGCGCGGCCGGCCAACCCGGAAAGCGGCTCGCGTGCAACGCGATCTCCGCGAGCGCGAACACCCAGGTGGCGACCCGGGCGCGGGCCAGGGGGAAGAGGCCCGCCTTCCGCGCCTGATCGAGGACGAACTCGCGCTCCTGCGCGGGGAGCGGCCGCTCGTAGACGACGAGCTGCAACGCCTGCACCGGCGCCTTCACCCGGTTGCGCATCGCAGCGACGCGCTCGCCGAGCATCTCCGCCCGCTTCACGAGATCGGCACTGGTCAGCCGCGCTCCCGAGGCAACCGCGATGAGCGCGACCAGCTCGTCCAGGTCGCCCGCCCAGACGTCTTCGTATGGAGGAAGGCCGGCGAGCGCGAGGCTCGCCGTATGCGCGACGGGCTCGGGCGCCTCGGGGTACACGCGCGACATCCCCGCCGCCGTGAGCAGCGGATCGAGGCGCGCGAGCAGCTGCGCCTTGTCCAGCCCCTGGGGCATCACGCCGTTCTAACTTAGTGGGAGAGGATGGGGAACCGCGGACGCGGCATGCGGGTGGCGGCCACTTCGACCGGGAGCGCAGTCCCCACGAGCTGCGCGCGCGCCGGCGCCAGCGCGACCGGCGGACCCTCCGCGCCGGCGATCCCGCCCACCAGGTCGTAGTCTCCCGCTTGCTCGATGAGCACGGGGACGATCCGGCCCGGAGCCGCGTCGCCGCGGTTCACGTAGACCTTTCCGTCGATCTCGGGCGCCTGACCCATCCAGCGGCCCTCGAGAAGCAGCTCGGTCTCCTCGCTGACGCCTTCGACCAGCACCTCGAGCGTCCGACCCACCAGCGACTGCTGGTGCATCTTGCTGATCTTCCGCTGGATTCCGAGGAGCTTCTTCTGCCGGGCGGCCTTCGTCCGGGCGGGGTGCTGGCCGTCCAGCGCGTACGAGGCGGTTCCCTCCTCGCGCGAGAACTGGAAGACGCCCACCCGCTCGAAGCGCATCTCCTCGACGAAATCGCACAGCTCCTGGAACTCCGCGTCGGTCTCGCCGGGGAACCCGACGATGAAGCTGGTGCGGAAGGTCAGGCCTGGCACGCGCTCCCGCAGCTTGCGGACGACCCTGCGCACCCAGGCGGAGTCGCGGCCGCGCTTCATCCGGCGCAGCACCGGGTCGGCGATGTGCTGCAACGGCATGTCGAGGTAGCGGGCGAGGTTCGGCTGCGTGGCGAGGGCGTCGATCAGCTCGTCGGGGAAGTCGCGCGGGTAGGCGTAATGAAGCCGGATCCAGCGGGCGGGGACCTCGGCCAGCGCGCGGAGGAGGTCGTGCAGCCTGGGCCGTCCAGGCAGGTCATGGCCGTACGCGGTGAGATCCTGCGCGACGAGGTTCAGCTCCACCGCGCCCTCGGCGACCAGGCGGTGCGCCTCCTCGACGATGTCGGCGATGGGACGGCTGCGCTGCGCCCCGCGCAGCGTCGGGATGATGCAGAAGGTGCACTTGTTGTCGCATCCTTCGCTCACCTTCACGTACGCCGTCCAGCGCGGCATCGAGTTGCGGCGCGGCGTACGCGCGTCGGCGATGTAATCCGGATCCGGGATGACGGCGCGGTCCCGTTCCCCCCGGATGATTTCGGCGATGCGTGGATAGGCCGAGGTGCCGACGAAGTAGTCGACCTCCGGCATCTCCTGCTGGAGGACGTCGGCGTACCGCTGCGTGAGACACCCCGCGACGACCAGCGCCTTGCAGCGCCCCGTCTCCTTGTAGCGGGCGTGCTCGAGGATGGCGTCGATCGACTCCTGCTTCGCCTCCCCGATGAAGGCGCAGGAATTGATCAGCACCACTTCCGCGTCGCGCGGGTCCTGGACCAGCTCGTACCCCCGGTCGAGGAGGGTGCCGAGCATGACCTCGCTGTCCACCCTGTTCTTCGGGCAGCCGAGCGACAGGAGATAGAACGTCGGGTTCGCGGAGAGGACCGTCTTCTGCACCGGGTTCCTTCGGGAAGGGGATGCTTCTATAACCGTTCTCGGCGACCGGTCCAGTCCCGAGCCGGCTCGATGCCGCTTCAGTCGCGGAAGTTCTCGAACTGCGTGTCCACCGCCAGTTCGTCCTGCTTGCCGCGGACGAGCTGCATCGCCTGCTGCAGATCGTCGCGCGACTTGCCGGAGACGCGCACGCTGTCGCCCTGGATGGCGCCCTGCACCTTGAGCTTCGAGTCCTTGATCAGCTTCACGATCGCCTTCGCCTTTTCGCTCTCGATGCCCTGCGCGAAGGTGAGCAGCTGCTGCACCGTCTTGCCGCTCTGCTCGACCGTGCCGTACTTCACGCCCCGCAGGCTGATGCCGCGCTTGGCGAGCTTCTGCACCAGCACCTCGCGGGCCGCTTCCAGGCGCTGCTCGGTCGAGCTGCGGATCTGGAGCCCTTTCTCCTTCTCCTTCTTCTCCAGGTGCGTGTCGGTTCCCTTGAAGTCGTAGCGCTGCTCGATCTCCTTGCGCGCCTGCTGGAAGGCGTTGTCGACCTCCTGCTCGTTCACCTTGTTGACGATGTCGAAGGACGGCATGGCTCCCTCCTCACATCTCGAGCACGACGGGCAGCACCATCGGGCGCTTCTCGAATCCCTTCTTGAATACCGATCGCACCGCCCGGCGCAACGCCTCCTCGACCGAGGCATGGTCGGTGCGCTGCGGCGGCGAAAGCTCCTCCAGCGCGGCCAGCGCCGCGGACCGGGCCTGCCCCAGGCGGGTCTCATCCAACCCCGCGACGCCGCGGCCGAGGAGCTCCGGGTCGCGCAACAGGGCGCCCGACTTGCGGTCGAGGACGCACAGGCAGACGAGCATCCCGCTGTCGGCGAGCAGCTTGCGGTCGCGCAGCGCCACCTCGCCCACGTCGGCGAACGCCCCGCGCGAGTCGAGGTAGATGCGGCCAGCCGCCGCGCCTCCGGGCACCACCGAAGCTGGCTCGCCCTCCCGCATCTCGATCACGTCGCCGTCCTCGGCGACCAGGCAGCCTCGCGGGTCGACGCCCGCCGCCTCGGCGGTGCGCGCGTGCGCCGCCAGCATGCGGAACTCCCCGTGCACCGGGACGAAGGAGCGCGGGCGGACCAGGTCGATCATCATCCGCTGCTCGCCCTGGCAGGCGTGGCCCGTGGTGTGGATCAGCTCGCCGGATTCCCCGAGCGTCGAGAGGACGCGGCTGCCGCGCCGGACGAGGTGATCGATGAGATTCGCGACGTCGCGCTCGTTCCCGGGAATGCTGCGCGACGAGAGGATGACGAGGTCGCCCTTCTCCAGCTTGACCGTGGGATGCTCGCCGAGGGCGAGGCGGCTGAGCGCGCTGCGCGACTCTCCCTGCGCTCCGGTGCACACCACCGCCAGCTCGCGTGGCGCGAAGTGGTCGGCGGCCTCGGGATCGACGAAGAGGTCCGGGGGGCAGCGCAGGTAACCCATGTCCAGCGCGAGGCGGACGTTCTGCTGGATCGAACGGCCCAGGAGGCACACCTTGCGGCCGTGCTGGAGCGCGGCTCGCACCACGCTCTGCACGCGGTGGATGTTCGAGCCGAACATCGCCACCACGATGCGGGCGCGGGCGTACGGCGCGCCGAAGATGCGCGCCATCGCCTCGCCGACCTGGCTCTCGGAGGCGCTCGTCCCCGCCCGCTCCGCGTTGGTCGAGTCGCTGAGGAGGCAGGCCACGCCTTCTTCCCCCAGCTCCGCGAACCGCCGCACGTCGAGCAGGCGCCCGTCCGGAGGCGACCAGTCCACCTTGAAATCGCCGGTATGCACCACCGTCCCCGCCGGGGTGCGCAGCGCATATCCGACGGCGTCGGGAATCGAGTGCGTCACCTGCAGCGGCTCGACGTCGATGCCACCGAACCGGGCAGACGCGCGCGGCGACAGCTCGATGAACCGCGGCGAGATGCCGTGCTCGGCGAGCTTCTCCTTCACCACGGCCAGCGTGTAGCGGGTGCCGCAGACCGCCGCGTCGGGGTGCTCGCGCAACAGGTACGGGAGCGCGCCGACGTGGTCCTCGTGGGCATGCGTGAGCAAGACGGCCTCGACGGCCGGCCCCGGCGTACGCAGCTGCGCGAAGTCAGGCGTGATGATCTCCACCCCCAGCGCCGCCTCGCCGCCCGGGAACAGCACGCCGCAATCCACCACCAAGCGCGATGCCGCCGTCTCGACGAGAAGGCAGTTCATCCCCACCTCGCCCAGGCCGCCGAGCGGGACGAGGCGCACCGGTGCGGTGGCGGTTTCCACGGCCGCGCAACTTAGCACCGGGTCGGCCGCGTGGAGGGTCCGACGAGCCGGATTGGCCGGGGCGGAAGGGCCCCTTTGGTGTTACACGGAACCGCGTGGACCCGCTCGCCAAGGTGCTCAATCCGGAGCAGCTCGCCGCCGTCCGTCACGAGGGCGGCCCGCTCCTCATCCTGGCAGGCGCCGGCAGCGGCAAGACGCGCGTGCTCACGCACCGGATCGCCCACCTCTTGCGCGAGCGGAAGGCGCGGCCGGCGGAGATCCTCGCGGTCACCTTCACCAACAAGGCGGCGGGCGAGCTGAAGGACCGCGTGGCGAAGCTCGTCGGTCGCGAGGCGGAGCGGCTCTGGGTGGCGACCTTCCATGCCGCCGGCGCGCGCATCCTGCGGAGGGAAGCAGAAGCGCTCGCGCTCAACCGGGCTTTCGCCATCTACGACGACGCGGACCAGCTCGCCGAAGTGAAGCGGTCGTGCCAGGAGCTGGGCGTGGACGTCGGCACCGCCCGCCAGCACGCGGCGCGCATCGATCGCTGGAAGAACGCCGGTCTCTTGCCGGGCGAGGTGAAGCCCGCCGAGTACGACGTGCCGGGCCGGGTCTCGCAGAGGGTCTACGACCGCTACCAGCGCGCCCTGCAGGCGGCGAGCGCGGTGGATTTCGGCGACCTGATCGTCCGGGTGATCGAGCTGTTCCGGGAGCACCGGGACATCGCGCGGCGTTACGCCTCGCGCTTCCGGCACATCCTCGTCGACGAGTTCCAGGATACGAACCCGGCGCAGTACCAGCTCCTGCGCATGCTCGCCGAGGAGCACGGAAACCTCTGCGTGGTCGGCGACGACGACCAGTCGATCTACCGGTGGCGGGGCGCCGAGGTCGACAACATCCTCGATTTTGCCCGCCACTTCCCCGGCACGCGCGTCGTCAAGCTGGAGCAGAACTACCGCTCCACCGGCCGCATCCTGGCGGCGGCGCACGCGGTCATCGAGAAGAATCCGCGGCGGGCCGAGAAGAAGCTGTGGACCGCGGCCGGCGAGGGCGACAAGCTGCGCGTCCTGCTCGCCGAGGACGAGCGCGACGAGGCGCAGCGGGTCGCCCAGGAGCTGTACGCCGAGAACGCGCGCGGCACTTCCTACAGCGAGATGGCGGTCTTCTACCGGGCGAATGCGCAATCGCGCGCGCTGGAGGACGGTCTGCGGGCGCGCCGCGTGCCGTACCGGGTGGTGCGCGGGCGATCGTTCTACGACCGGGCCGAGGTGAAGGACGTCGCCGCCTACCTGCGCCTGTGCGTGAACCCCCGCTCGGACGTCGATCTGCTGCGCATCGTGAACACCCCTCCGCGCGGGATCGGCGACACGACCATCGAGCGCCTGCGCGACTCCGCGGGGCGCACCGGGCTCTCGCTGTGGGAGGCGATCGAATCGATGGAGCGCGATCCCGAGCTGGCGGCGTCGGCGCGGAGCAAGCTGGGGCCGTTCCGCGACCTGCTGCGCCGGATCGGGGATGCGGTACGGAACGCCCCGGGCGCGGCGGACGCAATCGAGCTGGTGATGAGCGAGACCGGGTACGAGGATCGGCTCAGGCTCGAAGGAGAGGAAGGGGAGGACAGGCTGGAGAACCTGCGCGAGCTGGTCGGGGCGGCACGCGAGTTCGATGCGATGTGGAAGGAGGCGAGGGCGACGGCGAGGCCCGACGGCGAGGGCGACGGCGAGATTCGAGGGCGAGATTCGACAGCGAGTTTCGACAGCGAGGTTCGACAGCGAGATTCGACGGCGAGTTTCGACGGCGAGATTCGACAGCGAGATTCGACAGCGAGGTTCGACGGCGAGGTTCGACGGCGAGATTCGGCAGCGAGGTTCGAGAGCGAGGTTCGACAGCGAGTCTCGACGGCGATTGCGCCCGGAGCCCTAGGCAGTCCCACTGGCGAGGAAGAGGCGGGAGACAGGCCCGACGTTTCCGCGGCGCTCGCGGCCGCGTCGCCGGAGTTGGATGAAGGGACGCCGGACACGCCTCTCTTGGGGTTCCTGGAGCAGCTGGCCCTGGTCGGGGATGCGGATGCGGCGGAAGGAGGAGACCGGGTCTCGCTCATGACGCTGCATGCGGCCAAGGGCCTCGAGTTCGACGCCGTGTGGCTCACGGGGCTCGAAGAGCGGGTGTTTCCGCATGCGCGATCGCTCGGGCAGGGGGCGGCGGGTTCGGGAGAGGAGGACCCGGACGAGATGGCGGAGGAGCGGCGGCTTTGCTACGTCGGGATGACGCGCGCGCGCAAGAAGCTGACGCTGACGCTGTCGCGCTGCCGTTCGCTCTTCGGCGAGCTGCGGTTCAATCCGCCGTCGCGATTCGTGCGGGAGATTCCGGAGGAGCTCGCCACGGGACTTGCGGCGCTGGCGGGCGCCGAGCCGCGGCCCCAGCTCGGCGGAAAGTGGGAGCGCGGCTGGGGCGGCAAGCGCGAGGGCGATGCCGGAAACGACTACGAGTTCGACCAGCGCCCCCGCTGGGCCGACGATCCGCGCCCGTTCGGCCAGCGCCCGGCCGATGCCCCGATGGCGCCGCGGAACCGCGCGCGGGAATCGCGCACCGATCCGCTCTCGCGGCCGCCGCCCAGGCAGGCCGCTTCCGGGATGGAGGGATTGGGCCCGGGCGCGCGAGTGCGCCACCCGAGCTTCGGGGTCGGAACGGTCGAGGACACCGACGGGCAGGGCCCCAATCTCAAGCTGACCGTGCGGTTCCCGCCCGGCGTGGGCCTGAAGAAGGTGCTGGCGCGGTTCGTCGAGAAGGCGTGACGTCCTTCTAGTTCCGCTCGGCGGCCGGGGCCGGTTCGACCTGGACGCGCGAGAGCATC
>JBJMQJ010000554.1:0-4439 GCA_045802765.1 Myxococcales bacterium | reverse complement strand
GGGTGGGCGTCGACGATCGCGACCCGCAAAGTCACAGCGGGACTCTACACCGGGAGATTCCAGTACAGTCAAAATTTGAGCTGCGCCGTCGGGAGGTGGGGTTTCAGCCGCCACGGAACAGCTTCCGCCCCAACTGCAAGTCGCCGAACAGGGTCACGGCGAGCACGAGTGCGACCAAGAAGAGGAATCCCAGCAGATGGACGACCGTCTCAGCCCGCTGGTTCACCTTCCGGCCGCTCAGGAGCTCGATCCCGAGGAAGACCAGCCGGCCGCCGTCGAGCGCGGGGACCGGCAGGAAGTTGAAGATGGCGAGGCCGACGGAGATGTTGGCCAGCACGCCGGCGAAGTCCGCCAGCCCGCGCTTCACCTCGGCCGAAGCCTGCTTGACGATGCCCACCGGTCCCGCCAGGGACGCTCCACCGCGGCCGCGGGCGATGTCCCAGAGGGCCTGCAAGGTGGCGACGTTCAGCGCCCACACGTCGCGTGCCGCGCGCGGAATCGCCTTCGCGAGCGAGACCCGGACGAGCACCTTGTCCTGGGTGACGCCGATGACCCCGTTGTCGGGTCGCACGTCGATGTCGTGGCGGTCGCCCCCGCGCTGCACTTCGAATCGCCGCTCCGCGGGAGCGCCTGCCTTGCGCAACTCGCGCATCAGGTCGCCGAACGACGAGACCGGGGCCCCGTCGATGGCGACTACCCGATCGCCCGTATGGAGACCGGCGGCCGCCGCGGGCCTACCCGGCAGGACCTGCACGCGCGTGGTGGACAGATCGACGAAGCCGCGCGTCGTGTATAGCGCCGCGATGATGAGGAACGCGACCAGGTAGTTCACGCCGGGACCCGCGGCGATGACCAGGAAGCGGCGCCAAGGCGGCTTGTTGGCATAGGACCCGGAGTCGTTTGGGTCCTGCGCGGCAGGCTCGTCGGGCGAAAATCCGGCGATCTTGCAGTACCCGCCGAGCGGGATGGCGCTCAGCCGGTAGTCGGTCTCGCCGCGCCGGAAGCCGGCGATGCGGGGGCCGAAACCGAGGGAGTACGTCTCGACACGCATGCCGAGCAGGCGCGCGAGCACCAGATGGCCTGCTTCATGGGCCGCGATGAGCAGCCCGAGGCCGACGATGGTCAACAGGATGGAAAGCACGGCGCGCCAGTGTACTCGATGCATCCGTGCGGCGCAGGACCTACGTTCAACAGCGGACGAACTTTTGCTCGAGGGGCGACCATGCGTGACGTGATCCGGGCCGTTGCGGCGTGCGCGCTTGCACTGGCTTGCGCGAGCAGCCCGAAGCCGGTGCAGAGGGTGGACGATTCCGGGCTCGCCCGCCTCGACGAGTCGCAGATGCAGCCGGTGGACGACGCGCGCGTCGAGCAGGGCCGCGCGCAGGACGCGCTCGCCCGGGCCCGGGCGAACGAGGCGGACGCCGAAGCGCGGCTGGAGGTCGCGAAGACCGAGCGCGGCGTCGCCGACGCCCAGATGAAGCGTGCGCTGGCGGAGCGAGATCTATTGAAGAAGCAGTACGCCCAGCAGGATCCGATGGCGCGCGCGGAGGAGGAAGTGCGGGCCGCCCAGGACCGGATCCGCGCCGCGGACATGAAGCGCGCGTACCTCGAGCGCATGGTGCAAGTGGCGCAGGCGGAGCGCAACGCGGCCGCGGCCCACGTGGACACGGCGAATGCCATGGTGGAGCAGGCGAAGCTCCGCGCCATGAAGGCAGCCGACGTCCCGCAAGCGCAATCGGCGAACGCGGGCGCGATCGAATCGCGGCTCGCCGAATCGCAGGTGCGCGAGGCGCAGCTTCGCAAGCAGGCCGCGGACCTGCGCGCCAGCGCAGTCGACGCCTACAACAAGTGGCAGCAGATCGACGCCCGCGTCCGCACCCTGGCCCGCCCCGAACCAATCCCCGTCCCCCCTCCGACCGGCCCCGAGTCGTCGCGGTAAGGACTACCGGATCACCACGGAGCACACGGAGCTCACGGAGCTTCGGGGTTTACGATCCGTTTCAGGTGCGCGATCGACGGGCAACCGGATTCCTCCGTCGCTGTCCGTGTGCTCCGTGGTGAATTCTTTTCGCCCTGTACGGCCGGCGCCGCGGCAAGGTCAGAGTTTGCGGCGTTCGCCGGTCTTCGCCCAGCGGAAGTAGTCGCGCAGGATCTCGGCGTGGTCGAAGCAGAGAGCGTCCCAGGGGATCTCGGACTCGGCGTACCAGCGCGCGTCCTGCGCGTCGTCGGCGGCTTGGAGAGCGCCGCCGCGGATGCGGCAGGCGTAGACCGTGGAGATGGTGTGCTTGCGCGGATCGCGCCGCGGGTCGGAATAGGTGAAGAGCTGCTCGACGAGCTGGACGTCGAGGCCCGTCTCCTCGCGCGCCTCGCGCCTGCACGCGTGGCCCAGCTCCTCGCCCCGGTCGACGAACCCGCCCGGCAGCGCCCACCCGCGCGGCTCGTTCTTGCGCAGGATGAGCACCACGCGCCCGTCGGGGCCGGCGATGACCGCGTCGGTGGTCGGCAGCGGATTCTCGTGCTCGGCCATCAGGGCGTGATCAGCCCGCCCGGCGTCGGCGCCGGGGCAGGCGGCTGGGCAGGGTCCTTGCGGTAGCGGCCCTCGAGCGCGTGCGTGAACAGCGCCTTGCAGAACGGGTTCTTCGCACCCTGCTCCGCGGCGAGATCGCGGGACACGGCGAGCGCGGTGCGGGCGGCATCGAGGCGGTTCTCGGAGGCGAGGACGTGCGCGGTCTCCAGCAGCCGGCGCGCATAGCGGGCGCGCCGCTGGGGCGTGAAGTACGCCTCGGCAGCCTCGTCGCCGGCCCGCTCGAACGCCGCCCTGCGCTGGCCGTCGTCGATGAACAGCCGGCTCACCGCGATCTCGTCCACCTTGAGAGCGAACGCCCGCAGCGCCTCCTCCTCCGGGATCCAGGTCCGGAGCAGCGGGTCGGCAAAGAGCGCCGCGCCTGCCAGCCGGTGCGGCAGCTCGCCGTCGGGACCGAACTCGATGGACGCGGCGGGCGGCGGGGGCGGCTCCTGCGGCGCCGGGCCGAGGATGCGGAGCGCGTCCGCGTAGGCGGGCGGCGGCGCGAATCCGTTGCGCGATCCCTCCTCGGCGGCCTGGGCGATCAGCCAGCGGGCGTGGTCCTTCGGCACCTCGACGCTCGTCACCGCGCCGCCCTGGCGGGGGAGGCGCTTGGCGAAGTCGCGGAAGTTCCGCCGCGACAGCGCCAGCGCGTCGATGGCGAGGATGCCCTTCACGTCCGAGACCACCGCCTGCACCACCTCGACGCCGCCGCGCGTCGCGCGCGACCACCACACCGCGCGCTCGCCGTAGGCGTCGATGGAGCTGGCATGGCAGGCGGGCGCCTCGGCCTCGGGCGGGGGCTTGAGCACCGTCTCGCCGCGCGGCCGGATCTCCTGCACCTGCACGCCGCGCTGCTTGAGGCGCTGCAGCTCGCGCTTCGCTTCCTTGACGAGCGCCTTCTGCGGGGCGGCGGCGACCTCGACGAGCGCGTCCTGCCGCTGCGCGTCGCCCGCCGCGCGCACCAGCGCGAGGGCAAGCGGCTCTGGAAGCGCCGAGATGCGCCGCGCGACCTCCGGCTCCGCGGCCGGGCCTTCGGCCGCGAGGCCGGCCGACTGCGACGTACGCTCCTGCTGCAAGAGGGCCAACAGCTCGCGCGCCTCGGCGATCTGCGCGGCGGTGGAGCGGTGCGCCCCGGCGCACTCCATCTCCTCGACGATGCTGTCCGGCTTGAGCGAGCCGTCGCGCAAGAGAGCGAGCAGCTCGACGATGCCGAGGTTGTGCGCCGCTGCGGTCATGGCGCGCGCACTCTAGGGAACACGGCGCGCCGAGGCAATGAGCTTCGGCGGCGGCTGTGCACGATGTAGAAGATGGGATCGTGCCGGGACCTCGATCGCCGGCGGGTTGGAGGAAGAAGGCGCATGAAGGTCACCCTGCTCTACTTCGCCGCGGCGCGGGAGCGGGCCGGGGTCCCCCGCGAAACGGTCGACCTGCGCGAAGGCGCCACCGCCGCCGACGCGCGCGAAGCGGCCTGCGCGACGCATCCCGGACTGCGCGCCATCGTCGACCGGCTGCGGGTCGCGGTCGATGAGGAATTCGCCGGGTCGGAGCGGAAGCTCCGCGACGGCTCCGAGGTGGCGTTCATCCCGCCGGTCTCCGGCGGAGCGGGGCCGCACCGTATCTCGGACGGTCCGCTGTCGGTCGATGCGCCCGTCGCCGCGGTGACCGGGACCGATTGCGGCGCGGTCGTGACGTTCGTGGGAACGGTGCGCGCGCGCAACCGCGGACGCGCGGTGGTGCGGCTGGAATACGAGGCCTATCCCGAGATGGCGCTGCGCGTGTTCGCTCGCATCGAGGAGGAGGCGCGGACGCGCTGGCCCGGAACGCGGCTCGCCATCCACCACCGTGTCGGGACCCTCGACCCCGGGGCCGTCTC
>JBJMQJ010000553.1:0-6498 GCA_045802765.1 Myxococcales bacterium | reverse complement strand
CCTGCGCGAGTACCTCGACGCGGTCCTCGCCGATCCCCGCTCGGAGCCCGCCGCCCGCCGCTCCTTCGGCCTCGCCGCCGCGAACGCCGACGCTTCCTTCCAGCGCCACCTGGGCGAAGTCGCCGAGCCCGCGGAGCGGATCTCCGATTACATGACGCTGCTCACCTACGCGCGGCGGCTGCGCAACTCCATCGCAATGGCGCTGCATTCTCCGGACGGCGTGGATCTCAGGGCAATGCGCCCCGCGCTCGATTCAGCCCTGGAGGACCTGGGCACGGCCGCGCGCGACCGCCGCCCACCGCGCGCGCCACCGCCCATCGACGACAAGACGCCCGCCGGAATCCGCCTCTCCCGCCAGCTCGGCGTGCTGCACTCCGCGGTCGATCGCCTGGCCGAGGAGAGCTCGTCGGATGCGACGTTCGAGCGCTAGCGGGCGGCGGCGCGCGTCCGACTCCTTCGCAGCACTGCCGCCCAGCATAGCCAAGCCACCAGGGACAGCGCGATCCCAGCGCGGAGCAACGGCGTGCGGTAGCTGAACTCCACGCGGTGGCGACCTCGAGTGACCGGCACCGCGCGGAGCAGTACGTCCGCGGTCGCGATGGGAGTCAGCGCGCCGTCCACGCTGGCGGTCCACCCCGGGGCGTGCTCGTCGACGAGGGTGGCGTAGCCGCCGGCCGGCGAGTCGCAGTCGAGCTGCACGTGCTCGGGGAGGTAGCTCGCGACGGAACACGGCGAGAGCGGCAATGCCGCGCGGTCGGGAGTCGAGGACGTGCCCTCGCCGGTGAGCACCACCAGCCCGGGGTCGTCGCCGCGCGGCGGCGCGATCAGCACGTCGAGCGCACGAGATTCGGGCACCCACTGCCACCTGGGAGCGACGAAGGCGCGTGGGCGGACGACCTCGGTGCGAGCGAGGGTCCAGGCGAGGTTCCCCTGGGCGTCTTCGCCCTGCGTCGAGGATCCGAGCTCCAGGTCCGCGAGCAATCCCTGCGGCGGACCGCGACCGCTGCCGAGGAGACGTTCCCGCAGCTCGGCCGGCAGGACGACCGCGTCGATCGCGAACAAGGTGAGGAAGGACCGCAGCGGCATGCGCGGCGCGTGCGACCACAGCGCGGCGGATTTGCGACTGCCCCACCCTTCGAATCCGGGCACGGCCGCGTACCCGAAGCGCGACGCTACGTCGAGGAGCAGCGTCTCGTGCCGGTACCGGGCCTGGTGCTCCGGCGGGATGCCCGCCTTCATCGCCGGAGGGCGGAAGATGCGTGGAGGCGGACCGGTGCGCGGGGGGGCGAGCCGCAGCAGCCTGGGCGGCTGCGAGAGGTCCGACGCCTTGGCGACCGGCGTGATCGACCAGCCTTCCCATCCAGCGTGGGCCACGTGGAGGGCCACGGCGAGTGCTCCCGCCGCGCGGTGTCTCGAGGAGCTGAGCAGGAGCCACGAGGTCAATGCGGCGGACGCGGCGCTGACCACTCCGGAGCGGAGGCTGAGCGCCATCGCCCCCTCGACGTCGATGGGCGGCGCCATCAGCGCGGCCGCGCCGCCGAGCCGTTCGACCAGTGCGGGCCAGAGCACCGAGAGGAGGATGAGCGGGAGCACCAGGCATCCGATCGCGGTGCCGAAGACCCAAGGCACCGCGCGCGCCGACCGCGCCACCCTGGAGAGGCCCGCGCCGGCGAGAGCGCAGAGCAGGCACACCGCGCCGGCGACGTGCTTCTCCGGATAGCGGATGACGCGCTCCGGAGGGAAGACGGCCTGGAACACCGAGTGGAGCGGCGTGTACGAGCCGAGCGCGAGCAGCACCAGGACCGCGACGCCGATCCAGATGCCGCGCGTCCCCGGGGTGCGATCGAGGCCGGCGACGACGGCGAGGGCGAGGACCGGCGCTCCCAGGTAGAGGCTCAGGGACCAGGAAGGGTCGAGGACGTCCTTGCCGGATGCGGCGACCAGCTCGGCGAGGTTGTAGCGGGCGTCCGCCGCGGTGCCGAGGAAGCCCGGCCACACCAGCTCGACGAGGCGCCACGGGTGCAGCGACCACAGGCTGGCGTCGGGCAGCGCCAGCATTCCGCGGGTCGTGTGCGGGAGCAGCGCGGCGGAGGGCAGCACGCTGGCGGCGGCGAGCAGCAGCGCCACGCCGTACGCCGCCGCGAGCCAGGGCAATGCCTGGCGCCTTCCGCGGCTGAGCATGACGATCAGGGCGACGGCCGCGCCCGTGACGCACGACGCAGGATCGCCAGCAAGCAGCTGCGCGCCCAGGATGCCGGCGAGGAACAGGCTGGCGCGCCGCGGTTCCCGCGCGCGCGCCACCCGATCCGCCGCCCAGGCGATCCACGGTATCCACGCCGTGCCGGCGAACACTTTGTTGGGAGCGATCGAGGCGACGTATCCGCACGCCATGAACGCCGCCCCGGCGAACGTCGCGCCCACCGCGTTGGCGCCCAGCCGGCGCGCGAAGAGCGCCGTTCCGATCCCGGACAGCAGAACGTGCAGCGCCATCACGAGGTCCATCGAGAACGGCAGCGGGAGCGCCGCCACCAGCCAGAGCGGCGGATACGTGACTCCGTTCGCCGAGCTGGCGGCGAACTGAATCCCGAAACCGACCAGGTCGTTCCATTCCGGCACGCGGCCGCCGCGGAACGCGTCGGAGAGGATCTTCCGCTCGGGCCAGGTGTACGTCAGGTGGTCGCGCAGGACGAACGTTTCCCCTCGGAATAGCTGCCGCGCGTAGAGAGCGGCGGCGATCACCGCGAGGGCCGCGGCGATCCAGGCAAGGTCGCGCTCGCGGTTCGACCCACGCGTCCGCGCCATGCCGGGGGTGGCCGGGGCGACGATCCGGTTTCGCCCGGCCGGATGCACGCCTCGCCGCGCAAGCAAGACCGATACCTCCTCGCGACCAGGCCGCAAGTGGAGGAACCGTCGCGTTTTCGGACGCACCGAAGCGCGTCGCGATCGTCGACGCGCGGGAGCAACGGCTATTTCGCGGGGCGCTCAGCGAGATGCTGGCGTGCTTCCGCTCGCTGCTCTCTCGGCGGCCGGTCGGCGCGCGAAGGCGCCGGCGCGCCACTGCCAGGCGAGCAGCAGAACGCCGACGATCTCGCCCGCGAGCACGTAGGCGTTCTCCAGCGAGGCCAGGTGCTCCAGCGCGCTCCGGAACGGCGAGACCGGGAAGCGGGCCCCCAGCAAGGGAAAGAGGATCGCGCTGATGGTCCCGGGATGCGGGCGGGTGCCCAGCGCGGGGAAGAACAAGCCGAGGACGTCGCCCAGCTCGTCGAGGGCGAGATGGGTGACCATCCCCAGCGCGAGCGGCGTGCCGATCCGCCTCGGCGCGAGGAGCCAGAGCGCAACCAGGAGGAGCAGCGTGTGCCCGAACGTGCGCGTGCCCGTGACGAGGCCCAGCTCGGCACCGCGCCGCCCGGTGACGAGCACCAGCGCGTAGTAGAGCGGCTTGTCGATGAGGTCCGGCAGCAGCGTCCCGACCAAGAGCCACCCGAGCTGCTCGGCGCGGACGCGCCGCGCCGCTGCCCAGCTCCCGATCCCCAGATGCCCGAGGAGGAACATCCCCTCTATGGCTCGCCCGCCGGCACGGACACGGTGAACGTGGCGCCCTCTCCCGGCGCGCTCTCCACCGAGATGCGTCCGCCGTGCGCGACGACGATCTGCCGGGCGATGTAGAGGCCGAGACCGAGCCCGCCGTACGAGGTTGCGGAGATGGCGCGCTCGAACCTGCCGAAGATGCGCTCCGCGTCCTGCGGCGCGATGCCGATCCCGCGGTCTCGGACGGCGAGGATGGCGCCGCCGTCCCTCGGCTCGACGACGACGTCGATCGGCTTCCCCTCGCCGTACTTGATCGCGTTCGCGAGCAGATTGGTGGCGACCTGCTCCAGCCGCGTCCGATCCCAGTTGCCCGGGGCGGGCAGCATGCGCAGCTCGATGAGCGATCGACTGGCGCCGGCGTACCGCTCGACGACCTCGCGCGCGACGTCCGCCAGATCGAGCCGCTCGAGGTGCAGCGTGAGCTTTCCCGCGGTGATGCGCGAGACGTCGAGCAGGTCGTTGACCAGGCGCCCGAGGCGATCGGTCTGGCGGTCGAGCGTGTCGAGGCTCGCCGCCAGCTTCTCGCGAGGCGGCGTGTCCGGCTGGGTCAGCAAGCGGCGGAGGATCTGGGTCTGCAGCCGCAGCGGCGTCAGCGGCGTGCGCAGCTCGTGCGAGGCGATGGAGAGGAAATCGTCGCGCGCGCGGACCGCTTCCTGCTCGCGCCTGTAGAGGGCCGCGTTGTCCAGCGCGGCGGCGACCCGCTCGCCCAGCTCCTCGGCGGTGCGCACGTCGACCGCGTCGTAATGGCGGCCGGACGCCGGCGTGGTCACCACCGTCATCGCGCCCAGCACCTGGCCACGGGCGGAGAGCGGCACCGCGATGTACGAAAGCATCCGCGCGGACCGCAGCTCGTCGAGGTGCGCCGCGTCGTCCGCCCGCTCGACCAGCAACGCGTCGGGCAGGCTGCGTTCCCATTCCGTCTTCCCGCTGCGCAGCACCGCCGCGACGCCGTGGGCCCCGGCGGGATCCACCGGATGCCGGCCCGCCGACTCGATGGCCGCGCGCTCTCCTTGTGGATCGAGGCCGGCGAACGCGAGGAGCCGGATCGACCCGTCCGGTTCCCGCAGGTGCACGGCGCACAAGTCCGCCAGCCTGGGCACGGCGAGATGGGCGATCGCGGCGACGGTGGCGGCCGCCTCCAGCGTGGATCCGAGGATGCGGCCAGCCTCCGAAAGGATCTGCGCCTCCTGGTCGGCGCGCTTGTGCTCGGTCAAGTCGATGCAGGTGCCCAGCCACTCCAGCACGGTGCCGTCGTCGTCCAGGACCGGAACGGCGCGCGAGAGCACGTCCGCGTAGGCGCCGTCCGAGCGCCGCAGCCGGAACTCGACGTCGTAGGGCCGCTTCTCGGCAACGCCCTCCTGCCACGCCAGCGACACGCGCGCGCGATCCTGAGGATGGACGACGTCCACGAATCCCCGTCCGAGCATCTCCCGCGCCGACTGGCCGGTGAAGGCGCGCCACGACGGGGAATCTTCCACCATCTCGCCCGACGGGGCGGTGCTCCACACCACCTGGCCGGTGGCCTCGACGAGCGTACGGTAGCGCCGCTCGAGGCGCCGTTCCGCGAGCACCTGCGCGCGCTCGTGCTGGGCGCTGCGCAAAAGCCTCTGCTCCAGCTCCTCGTTTCGCTCACGCAGCTCGAGGATGGCGCGCACCTTGGTGCGCAGCACGTCCGCTTCGACGGGACGGACGATGTAGTCGGCCGCTCCATGCTGCGACGCTATCCGCGCGCCGTCCGGCCCGGTCGCGGCGGTGACGAACAGGATGGGGATGTCTCGCGTGCGCGGCCGCGCGCGGATCAGGTCGGCGGTCTCGAATCCGTCCTGTCCGGGCATGTTCACGTCGAGCAGGATCAGCGCGCAACTCTCCGACAGCAGGAACTTGAGGGCTTCCTCGCCCGAGCTGGCCTTGACGAGCCGGTGCTCGAGCGGCTCGAGCGCCGCCTCGAGCGCCACCAGGTTCGGCGCATAGTCGTCCACCAGCAGGATGGTTCGCGGCTCCATCGATGCCCGTTCTATAACTCCGTCTTCGACCCCGCAGCAGAACCGGCTCGGCGAGGCGTGCTGCGCGGCATGTTTTGCGCTCCGCGCCGGCCCTCTCAAAACACCGGCGTCTCCACGTACGTGCCGAAGACGCCCTTCAGGCGAGCGACGATCTCGCCCATCGTGGCGCCTGCTTTCACCAGATCGATGGTCACCGGCATCAGGTTGACCGCGGGTTCCTTCGCGTCGCGCTCCAGCCGGTCGAGCAACGCACCCACCCTCGCCCCGTCCCGCTTGCGGCGCACCTCCTTGGTGCGCGCGATCTGCCGCTGCTCGACCTCCGGATCGATCTTGTGGATCTCGATCTGCTCCTGCTTCGCTGGATCGACGTACTTGTTCACGCCCACCACCGGCAGCTCGCCCGAGGCCTTCTTGCGCGCTGCCCGATAGGCCGTCTCCGCGATCTCGCGCTGGAAATAGCCTTGCTCCACCGCGCGCACGGCGCCGCCCATGGTCTCCACCTTGTCGAGGATGGCGAACACCTCGTCCTCGATGCGCTTGGTGAGCGACTCGACGTACCACGAGCCGCCCAGCGGATCGATCACCTGCGAAACGCGCGTCTCGTCGGCGATGATCTGCTGCGTGCGCAGCGCCACCTTCATCGCCATCTCCGAGGGGATCGCGTACGCCTCGTCCAGGCCGTTGGTGTGCAGCGATTGGGCGCCGCCCAGCACCGCGGAGAGCGCCTGCAGGGCGGTGCGTACGACGTTGTTCATCGGCTGCGGCTTGGTGAGCGTGGCGGCGGCGGTCTGACAGTGGAAGCGCAGGCGCATCGACTCGGGCTTCTTCGCGCCGAAGCGGCGGGCGATCTTCGCCCAGCACCTCCGCGCCGCGCGGAACTTGGCGATCTCCTCGAAGAAGTCCTGCT
>JBJMQJ010000552.1:0-10797 GCA_045802765.1 Myxococcales bacterium | reverse complement strand
GTTCAGCGGGCGGGAAGACACATTCGCCGGGTTTCTCGGCTCGTCTGGAACGCACGAGGTGACCGTGCCGCAGCCCGAGGGGTTCATCGTAGTGAGCTTCGTGCCCAGCGGGCCGGCGTTCCTGAGCGCGACGCACTACGACCGGAGCGGAAGGGCCGTTTCCCAGAGCAATCCGATGCTCGGGGCGCCCGTGGTGAAGGAAGCGGCGCCTGGTGGCGTTCTCTACGCGGGTGACTTCAATGCTCAGGATCAGGACTTCCGCAAGCCGCCGCGCCATCAGGCCTGCTTCCTGAACCAGGACCTCAGCATCCGCTGGTGCAAGGACCTCGCGTCGAAGGGACCGGTGGCCGGGTTGGGCACGGACGCCGCCGGCAACGCGATCGTCATTTCGAACGGCCGCTCGGGCGAGATCCGCGCGGAGTGGTTCTCGGCGATCGGCGGCGGCTCGAACGGCGCGTTCACGCTCCTCGACGGCTTCGTCCCCGGCGCGAACACCTGGTTCGAGACAGCGCCGCTCCTCGAAAGCGGGGTCGCGGTCCGGCGCGTGGACCAGCAGAACGACGCAACGGGTCGCCCGTATACGACTTCGCAATGGCTCGTGACGGTGGCGCTCGGAGCGTCCCAAGCGAAACCCGCGCCGCAATGGCTGACGAATCGGCCCAACACCAACATGGCGATGCTCCGCTCGGGCCGGGCGCATGCGATGCTGCCTCTCGGCGCGCCCGCGGCGGTCTGCGGGCAGACGATCGATATCGTCGCGCCCGACGGAACGCTGTGCGGCTCGTTCGCGGTCGGCCTCGAATCCGGGCAGTGCCGCACCGAGGACGTCACGCTCGGACTGGATGGGACCCCCATCCAACTCCGGCCGCGCGACACCGCCGCCGGAAGCTGCGCCTACCGCTGGTGGCCATCGGCCCTGCGCTGACTCGGAGAACTGGGAGTGGCGCCCCCAGCCCGACTCGAACGGGCGGCCTACGGTTTAGGAAACCGTCGCTCTATCCACCTGAGCTATGGGGGCGCACCGGAGCGCTGCTAACAGGCGTCCCGCCGCCGGTCAAGCAGGCGTCAGAAGGCGATCAGCGCCTCGACCTCGCTGCCTTGCAGCTTGTCGCGGCCGCGCAGGCCGCGCAGCTCGACGACGAAGAGGAACGAGCCCACCGTGCCCTTCTGCTTTTCGACCAGCCGCCGCGCGGCCGCCGCCGTGCCGCCGGTGGCGAGCAGGTCGTCGACCACCACGACCTTCTCGCCGGGTCGGACGGCGTCGACGTGGGCCTCGAGCGTCCCGGTTCCGTACTCCAGCGCGTACTCCACCCGATCCGTCTTGTACGGCAGCTTGCCGAGCTTGCGCACCGGAGCGAGCCCCAGGCCAACCCGATCGGCGAGCGCGGCGCCGAAGAGGAACCCGCGCGATTCGATCGCGACGATGCGGTGGAATCCGCGCCCGCGCACGCGGCCGGCGAGCTCGTCGATCACGGCGTGGAAGGCGGACGGATCGCCCAGCAGGGGCGTCAGGTCCTTGAAGAGGATCCCGGGCTGCGGAAAATCGGGAACGTCGCGGATGAGAGCGCGCGCCTGCTCTAGGGAGGCCATGGGCGACGGCCTAACACACGGCGCGGGAAAAAAAACAGCCGCCGGTCCCATGGGGGGGGTGGGACCGACGGCCGGGACCCTTCGCTCGCGCGTCGAGCCCGGCGCGTTTGGTAGCAGCGCCGCTCTGGAGGCGCAAGGATTTCCACGACGGAGCGACCTCCGGCCGCACCCGGATGCAAAGGCGCGTCGGGAAAATGGTCGAAGTGTTTCAGCGGAGAAACCCGAGCGGATCGCGCGGCCGGCTCCCGACGCGCACCTCGAAATGAAGGTGCGGGCCCGTCGCCTTCCCCGTCCGCCCCACGCGCGCGATCGGCTCTCCGCGCAGCACCCGGTCGCCCTGCACGACCAGGTTCTCCAGATTGTGCGCGTACACCGTCACCACGCCGTGCGGGTGTCCGACCAGCACCAGGTTGCCGTAGCCGCGCTGCTCGCCGGCGAAGAGCACCTCTCCCTCGCCCGCCGCGAACACCGGCGCTCCCTCGGGGCAGGCGAGATCGATCCCGTCGTGATGCTCCCGATCGCGCACGCCGAAGCCCGAGATCAAGACGCCGCGCACGGGCCAGGCGAGCGGCTCCCCCCCGGCGGCCGGATCCAGCGCGTGCCCTCCTGCCCGAGGAATCTGCGCGGGAGATGCGCGGTGGCCAGGGCGCGGTTCCACGCGAGCCTGCGGCCCGTCGGCAGGACGGACCGTCCGCTCGCGGTCGGCGCCAGGGATGAGAAGCCGCGCGCCCGCCTCGAGCTGGGACGGATCGGAGAGGCCGTTGGCGCGCTGGAGGTCCGCGACCGGGACCGAGTAGGCGCGGGCGATTCGCCACAGCGTCTCGCCGGGTCGCACGAGGTGCCGCACCCCGCCCGCTTCGCCAGAGCCGGCGTCGTCCGCCGCGGACCCTTCCCCATCGGGCGCGGGCGAGGCGGCCTCAGTAGTGACGAGCGGCAGCCCGCGCTGGGCCATGGGTGCGAGCCGGCCCTGGTGGATGCAGGCCGACGAGGCCGCGAGCGCCAGCAGGGCGGCCGCGCGCGAAGCGCTCACGGAAGGAGGCCGGGGAGCTTCCACCCTTTCAGCTCCTCGACGAGGCCGTGCAGGGTGAGGTCCAGGTGCAGCGGAGTGACCGAGATGAGCCCGCGATCGAAGACGGCGTCGCAATCGCTGCCAGGCACGTTCTCGTGCGCCTGCTCGTCACCGCCGATCCAGTAGTACGCGCGGCCGCGAGGGTCCAATTTCTGGACCACGGCCGCCGAGTAGCTGCGCTTGCCGATGCGCGTGATCCGCGCGCCGCCCGGTTTGCCCGGCGGAACGTTCACGTTCAGCAGGGTCCCAGGGGGCAGACCGCGCCGTCCCATCTCGGAGGCGAGCTGGGCGGCGAAAGCGGCCGCCGGCGCGAAATCCGGCTCGCCGCGCCCGACCAGGCTGATGGCGAACGAGGGCAGGCCCATCACCGTGCCCTCCATCGCCGCCGCGACGGTGCCCGAGTACAGCACGTCCATGGCCAGGTTCGCGCCGCGGTTGATGCCGCTCGCCACCACCTCGGGGCGGCGGTCGCGGAGCAGGTGGTTCACGCCCACGTAGACCGCGTCGGTCGGAGTCCCGTCGACGGCGAAGCGGCGCACGGCGCCCCAGGGAGAGAGCTCCTCGATGCGCAGCGGCCGGTGGAGCGAGATGCTGTGGCTCGAGGCGCTCTGCTCGCGATCCGGCGCCACCACCGTCACCTCGCCGAGGGGCACCAGGGCCTCGGCCAGCGCGCGCAAGCCCAGAGCTTCCTCGCCGTCGTCGTTGCTCACCAGGATGCGCATCGCCGCGCAGCATGGCGGCGCCGGCGACCGCAGGCAACTCGACACCTGTCGCGCTGGCCGGTTGCCGACCGACCGCCGATGCGGAACATTCGCGGGCATGGCGGAAGCGAGCGAAAGCCCTGCCGCGCGTCCGCGGCCCCTCGAGGCGGCGCCCTCGCGCCTGGTGGTGAGCGGCGCGCCGCTCGAAGGCACCTGGGCCGGCGCGGTCCGGGAGGCCGGATTCGCCGGGCTCGCGGGAGAGTACGCGCACGGCTTCCTCGGGCGGCGGGTGGTCGAGAAACGCTGGCAGGCGCTCTTCCTCGCCACGCCGGAGGCGATGATCTCTCTCGCCATCGTCGACTTGGGTTACCTGTCGAGCGGAATCCTCTCCGTCTTCGACCGGGGCGCACGGCGCGTCCTGATCGACTCGAATCCCGTGCTGCCGCCCCTCTTCGCCTGGGTCGCCGAGGAGCCGAACGACGGAATGCGCGCGGTGCTCACCGGCCCCCGCATCGGCGCGCGCATCGAGCGGAGCGGAGGGCGAATCCTGGCGACGGCGCGCTGGGGCAATGCGTCGGTCGATCTCGCCCTCGACGCCCGCCGCGCGCCGCCCGCGCTGACCGCGTCGTCCCGCCTCGGACCGGGCAGGTTCAATTTCACCCAGAAGCTGATCGGGCTCGCGGCCGAAGGCGAGATCCGCATCGGGAACGCACGTTTCGCGGCGCGGGGCGAACCGGCGGGCCTCGACTTCACGCACGGCTACCTTGCCCGAGACACCGCGTGGCGGTGGGCGTTCGCATCGGCGCGCCAGGGCGGACGGCTGGTCGGATTCAACTTGAGCGAAGGCTTCATGGACGCCGGAGGCGGCGAGAACGCGTTGTGGGTCGACGGAGCGCCCTGCTCGGTGGGACCGGTCCGGTTCGAGCTCGAGCCTTCCGCGCCGCTCGCGCCCTGGCGCATCCGCAGCGCCGACCGATCCCTGGATCTCACCTTCCAACCCGAAGGGTACCGCTCGCAGAACGTGGACCTGAAGCTCGTCGTGTCGAAGTATGTGCAGCCCTTCGGCGTCTTCTCCGGCCACGTCACCACCGTCTCGGGCGAGCGCCTCGAGGTGGACTCGCTGCCGGGCGTCACCGAAGACCACACCGCCCGCTGGTGACGCCAACCAGATCACCGCGAAGGGCGCGAAGCGCGCGAAGGTTCTTCTGGAAGCCTTCTTCGCGAGCTTCGCGCTCTTCGCGGTGATCTCTTTTTCTAGCGTTTGTGCTGGGCGCGGTATTCGTCGCGGAGGCGGACCACCTCGTCATAGATCGCGGCGGGGACGACCTTTCCGCGGATCACTTCGTGGGCCCGCTCCGCCACCTGGCGCCACTCCTCGATGTCGCCCGGCTGGTTGATGGTCAGCCCGCGCTTCTTCATCTGCTCGATCGCGTCCTCGTTCTGCTTGCGCACGTCCTTGCGCGTCCGCTCGCCGTAGTCCTCGCCGATCTCCAGGAGCTTCTTCTGCATCTCGGCCGGGATGCGGTCCCACATCTCCTTCTTCACCACCGTCGCTCCGGTGAGGAAGCCCCAGTGCAGGTTCAGCATGTTGTCAGCCTTCTCGAAGATGTGCGTCGTGTACGCGTAGAGAGGCGGCTGGCTGATGATGTTCACCATCCGCGAGGTGAGCGCGGGGATCAGGTCCGTCGAGGAGAGCACCACCGGGCGGAATCCCGCTCTCCTCCACGCCGCCTCGGCGGCGGGGTCGCCGTTCCAGGTGAAGATCTTTCCCTTCGAGAAGTCGCCGGGCGTCCGGTACGGCTCGGTCGAGAAGAAGTAGACGAATCCCACCTCGCCCCAGTGGATCGGCACGTAGCCCCTCTTCACGAGGGCTTCCTCGAGGCGCGGGCGCAGCTTCTCGTGCACGTAGTCGTATTCCTCGTACGAGTCGATGAGGAAGGGGACGTCCTCCGCCTGCGGCTCGGGCGTGATCTCGTGCAGCCCGATGGAGGTGATCGAGGCCGCGTGCAGCTGGCCGATGCTGATCTTGCGGATCATCTCGCCTTCGTTGCCTTGCGTCCCGCCGGCGTAGATCTTCAGCTCCACCTGGCCGTTCGACACCTGCGACCATTTGTGCGCCATCTCCTGCAGCAGTTGGTGCCAGGTGGACCCCTGTGGAGCCAGCGTGCCGAGCTTGATGCGCACCGGCGCCGCCGGCGCCGGCGCGGCGAGGAAGAGGGCGAGGACGAGAGCACGGATCTGCATGGAGCTCCCCTGAAGTTCAGTCGGACAGGATGTCGCTTTCGTGAGCGAGCAGGAAACGCGCGCGGCGCTGCGCGATCTTGTTCTCCAGGCGCTCGTTGCGCGCCGCGGGCACGTCGACGTCGAATCGCAGCGCCTCGTGGAGGAGCGCCTCGAACTGCTTGCGGTCCTGCGCGGGGCCCGCGACCGCCTCCGCATAGGTGACCAGGGCGGAGATCTTCTTTCCCTTCTGCAGCTCGCGGGCGCGCGCGAAGTGCGCCCGCTGCCTCTCCGCCGTGGTCCCCTCGGGACGCGCGGCGTCGAAGGTGATGGCGAACTCGTGCAGCGCGCCCAGATCGTACGCCTCGTCGAGCGCCAGCGCGCGGTCCAGCATCGCCGCCACCGAGGGGACGTCGCCCACCAGCTCGAGATCGGTCTTCCGCTGCGAGATCGCCGCGCCCCACGAGACCATGGCCCAATAGAGGAGCGGCACGTCCTCGCGCGAGGTCTTCGCCAGCGCTTGCGTCCGCGCCGGTTCCTTCGCGCGCAGCTGGTCCTCCGTCACACCGCGCGCCAGGCGCAGCCCCTCGAGCCCGTAGGACCGCGCCCGCAAGTAGAGGCGCGCGGCGCGGTCGCGCAAGTCTTTCGCTCGAGCGGGATCGTTCGACTCGTCGGCGTCCTGCTGGACGAAGGCGTATCCGTACTGCGTGAAGCCGCGCGCGAGGGCGAGGCGCAGCTGGAGGTGATCGGGCAACGCATCGGCCAGCGACTCCATCGTCTTGAGACCGAAAGGCACTGCGTCGCGGACCAGGTCGGGGTCGTCGTCGCGCGCCAGCGCGCTCCCCTCGCCGGTCGCGGAGATGGCGTCGGCGACCTGCCGCAGCGCGTAGGTCCTCGGCGAGCAGGCGGCCAAGGCGAGGGCCAGCAGGGGCGAAAACTTTGCGAGGCGCAAGGTTTCCGAGAGTGATAATGACGGCCGCTGGGATGTCAACCGTCCTCTCGCGGCCTGGCCGGGAACCGGCCGCCGCGCCGGAGGGAGATCGAGTGCTGCAAGAGCAGACCGCGGCGGCGGGGCCGCGGGAGGGCGGCGCGGAGCAAGCTGGCGGCACGCGCGTCGAGCGATGGCTGCTGGTCGCGATCGTTCTCACCATGGTGCTCTTGCCCACGCTCGAGGCGGTGCTGCGCCGCGCGGTCGGCGGCGGCTTGCCCGACGCGATCCCGTACACCACCCACCTGACGCTCTGGGTCGGGTTCGTGGGCGCGATGCTCGCCACCGCGACGGAGCGCCACCTCGCGCTCTCTACCGTCGATCTCTTGCCCCACCGCCTCCGCATCGCGGCGCGGAGCTACGGCCACGTGGTCGCCGCGCTGGTGATGGCCGTGCTCGCTTTCGCCTCGGTGAAGATGATCCTCGCCGACCGGACCCGCATCGACACGCTCGCCGGAGGCGTGCCGGAATGGTGGTTCGAGACCATCATGCCGGTCGGGTTCGCGGTGATGGCCGTGCGCTCCGCCGCCAAGGCGCCCACCTCGCGCGCGCGCATCGCGGCATACCTGCTCTGCGCCGCTGCGCTGCCCTTCATCGCCTCCGAGATCGCCGCCGTGCGCGGGCTCGGGTTTCTTGCCGCGCCCGACGGGCCCGCCCTGCTGCGCGGGCATACCGCCGCTTTCGGCTGGCCTGCCTCGCTGGCCCTCTTCGTCGCCTTCCTCCTCGGAACGCCCGTGTTCGTGGTGATGGCGGGATACGCGGTGCTGCTCTTCTTCCTCGCTGGCACGCCGGTCGCCGCCGTCCCGGCGGAAACGTTCCGGTTGGTGATCCAGCCCACGCTTCCCGCCATCCCGCTCTTGACCGTGGCCGGCTACGTGCTCGCGGAAGGCGGCGCGTCGACGCGCCTGGTGCGCGCCGCGCAGTCGCTCTTCGGCTGGATGCCGGGCGGGCTGGCCGTGATGGCGGCAAGCGTGTGCGCGCTCTTCACCACCTTCACCGGCGCCTCCGGCGTCACCATTCTCGCGCTCGGCGGCATCATCCTCCCGGCGCTGATCAAGGAGGGGTACCCGGAGGGCTTCTCGCTGGGGCTGGTGACTGCCTCCGGCAGCCTGGGCCTCCTCTTCCCGCCTTCGCTCCCGGTGATCCTCTACGGGGTCGTCGCCGGCGTGGCGATCGACCACCTCTACATTGGCGGGCTGGTCCCCGGTCTCTTGATGATCGTGCTCGTCGCCGCGTACGGCGTGCTGGTCGGCATCCGCAGCAAGGCTCCGCGCCCGCGCTTCGATGCGCGCGAGGCCGTCCGCGCCGTGTGGGGCGCGAAGTGGGACATCGGCCTGCCGCTCCTCATCATCGTCGCGGTGGGCACCGGGTTCGCCACCATCGTCGAATCGGCCGCGCTCGGCGCCGCCTATGCGATCGTCGTCGAGGTCACCGTCTACCGCGACGTCCACCCCACTCGCGATCTGCCGCGGGTGCTGGTGCACGCCTCGACGCTGGTGGGCAGCGTCGTCATCCTGCTCGGCGCCGCGCTGGGCCTCACCAGCTACTTCGTCGACGCGGAGGTGCCCACGCGGCTGCTCGCCTGGGTCCAGGAGCACATCCACTCGCAGTGGGCGTTCCTCCTCACGCTCAACCTGCTGCTCCTGATCCTGGGGAGCGTCCTCGAGATCTACTCGGCGATCGTGGTGCTGGCTCCGCTCGTCGCGCCGCTCGGCATCGCCTTCGGCGTGGACCCCGTCCACCTCGGCGTCGTGTTCCTCGCCAACCTGGAGCTGGGATTCCTCTTCCCGCCGATGGGCCTGAACCTGTTCCTGAGCGCCAGCCGCTTCGGCAAGCCGCTTCCCCTGCTCTACCGCAAGGCGCTGCCGTTCCTCATCATCATGGCCGTGGGCGTGCTGCTCATCACCTACGTTCCAGCCATCACCACCGGAGTGGTCGCGGCCATCAAGCCCGAGTAGGCGCGGGTGTGCCTGCTCCCGGTTGCGGCCCACATCCCGCTCGCTGCTAGCGTGCCGGGATGGCCGGATGGATGCAGTTCTCCATCTTGTGGTGGCTCACCGGCAATCCGCTGGCCGCCGCGGTCCTGCTCCTGCTCGGGTACGCCGTCGCGGACTGGTACACGTTCGGGCTTCTGCGCGGCCTCGGGCACGCGCTGCGCAACCTGCGCCGGGCGCCCAGGCTGGCCCGCCAGATCGCGGTGAATCCCCACGATCGGCGGGCGCGCGTCGAGCTGGGGGAAATCCTCGTCGAGCAGGGACGGTTCGCTCGGGCCATCGAGGTGCTCCGGCCGGCCGCGCAGCAGGATCCGCACGATCTGCCGGCGTTGTACGCGCTGGGGATGGCCTGCCTGCGCACCGGCAGGATCGAGGAGGGCGAGTTGTTCCTCCGCGAGGTGCAAGGCGCCGATCCGGACTTCCGCCTGGGCCGTGCCTCGCTGGAGCTCGGCGCGCATCGGCTCCGCCGCGGCGAGGCGAAGGGCGCGGTCGAGCCGCTCGCGCAGTACGTCGCCGCGCATCCGCACCGCGTCGAAGGGCATTATCTCTTGTCGTGCGCTCTGCGGCGGTCGGGCGACGCGGCAGGCGCGGAGCGCGAACGCGGAAGAGCCTGGGAGGAGTACGACACGGCGCTTCCGTACCAGCGGCGGATCGAGCGGCGCTGGGCATGGCGCGCGCGCCCATCGCGCCCCCTCTTCTACGGCGCTGCCGCGTGCGCCGCAGTGGTGCTGCTCGCGACGGTCGCGAAGCGGGTTCCACCTCCGGCCGCAGGGCGGATTCCTCCGCTGACGTCGCCCGCCAGGGTGGATTCCCGTGAATAGGCGCTAGCGCCGGTCGAGCGACACGTAGTGGGTCTCGGTGGGCCCTGTATAGATCTGCCTCGGGCGCCCGATCTTGGTGGTCGGGTCCTCGATCATCTCCTTCCAGTGCGCGATCCAGCCTGGAAGGCGGCCGAGGGCGAACATCACCGTGAACATCTGGGTGGGGACGCCGAGGGCCTTGTAGATGATGCCCGAGTAGAAATCGACGTTCGGGTAGAGCTTGCGCTCGACGAAGTAGGAGTCGCTCAACGCGGTCTCCTCCAGCTCCTTGGCGAGGTCGAGCATGGGATCCCTGATGCCCAGCTTCTGCAGGACCTCGTCGCAGGACTTCTTGATCATCTTCGCGCGCGGATCGAAATTCTTGTAGACGCGGTGGCCGAATCCCATCAGGCGGATGCCGCTCTTCTTGTCCTTCACCTGATCGATGAACTGCTTGGCGGAGAGCCCCTTCTTGCGGATGTCCTCGAGCATCTCGACGACTTCCTGGTTCGCTCCGCCGTGCAACGGACCCCACAGGGCGCAGATGCCGGCGCTGATCGAAGCGAAGAGGTTGGTCTGGGCGCTCCCCACCATCCGGACGGTGCTGGTGGAACAGTTCTGCTCGTGATCGGCGTGCAGGATGAGCAGCAGGTTCAGCGCGCGCACCGCGACCGGGTCGGGCCGGTAGGGCTCCGCCGGCACCGCGAACATCATGTGCAGGAAGTTCGCGCAGTAATCGAGATCGTTGCGCGGGTAGATGAACGGGTGGCCGATGTTCTTCTTGTACGAGAACGCGGCGATGGTGGGCAGCTTCCCCATCAGACGCGCGATGGTGATGTCGCGGTACTCGTCCGACTTCGCGTTGAGCGCGTACGGATAGTAGGACGACAGCGAGGTCACCATGGCCGAGAGGATCGCCATGGGATGCGCGGTGATCGGATACCCGTCGAAGAACCGCCGCATGTCCTCGTGGATCATCGAGTGCCGCGTGAGCAGCTGCGAGAACTTCTCCAGCTCGGCCCGATCCGGCAGCGTGCCGTAGATCAAGAGGTACGCGGTCTCCACGAAGGTGCTGCGCTCGCCCAGCTCCTCGATGGGGATGCCGCGGTACCGCAGGATCCCCTTCTCCCCGTCGAGGAAGGTCACCGCGCTCTGCGTGGACGCCGTGTTCATGAACGCCGGGTCGAGGGTCACCACGCCCGTCTTCGCGCGGAGGTTCTGGATGTCGATGCCCTTCTCCCCCTCGCTGCCGGTGACGACGGGGAACTCCAGCTCCTTGCCGTCGACGGTGATGCGAGCGTTCTCTCCCACGGCCGTATGCCTCCCGATCCCTCGACAGCGCGCCCCTCTCTCGCCCGCAGCGGGCAAAGAGTCAAGGCCCCGCCGCGGAGTCTCGCGGCACTCCCGGCGGCGCGCCAGGGAAAACCGATGGCGC
>JBJMQJ010000050.1:0-5922 GCA_045802765.1 Myxococcales bacterium | reverse complement strand
TTCGGGCAGACGTTGCCGAGAACGCCGTCCACGCACGCCGCACAGAAGGTGCATTCATACGAGCAGATGCGCGCTTCGCGTGACTCGGGTGGCAACGCCTTGTCGCAATTCTCGCAGTTCGGTCTCAGCTCGAGCATTCCGGCATCCTAACCAGAATCGTCGCGGTGAGCAGTGCAGCCGGGCTCATTGGAAGCGCGGGTGCCTGCCTGGACGCATGGGCGCCGCTCAACATCCCGATGAACTGGCGTCGGCCGCGCGGGTCGCCCATGGTCGATTCTCCTCGCATCACCGATTGAAAACACACTCGAGGAACGTCGCTCGCCGGCGGCGCAGGAGGACGAGGCAGCAGCGCAGATACACCCCCGCCCCGAAAGCCCGCACGATGGTCCCCGCATGCGTGATCACGTGCCTGGTCGTGATGAGACCCGAGATCATCGCCGGCTCCGCAGCGTCCTCATGGACCGGAGGACGTGATGGGGTCCGAAAACGCCTGCTCCATCTCGCGCGTGAGCTCGAATGAACCCTGCGCCGACGAGCCGGACACCGACCCGGCCATCCGGTTCCCTGCCACGGTTCCGTCGAAGACGCCCTCCCCCGGCAGCTCGAAGTGGACACCGAGTCCGCTCAGGCGCACGTGCTCGATGGGTAGCGAGCTGTTCCCCACGCGGAGCCGGCCGGTCCAGTCCGGACTCGCCTCGGCCAGCTCCACGGCGATGGGAACCTGCAGGCCGTTCCGCAGCATGAATCCCTGCCACCGCTCCGGCGAGGCGGTGCTCGCCTGCGCCCGACCGCTGAGCCCGGCGCACCCCATCGCAATCGCCATCAATCCGAACCGCATTCCTTTGTTCACGGAGATCTCCTTGGGCGCCGTCGTTGCGCCTCGCCGAACGGGACTTCCACGTCACGCGCGCTATTCCCTCCGGGAATAAGCAAGCACGGCTCGCAGTCCGGTCGCCCGTCGACCACACCCGCCACCAGGAGATCAAATGACGCGTTTATCGATGCAGGCTGCCTGCAAGCTGCTTCCCGTTCTTCTCCTTCTCTTCGCGCCGGCCGCTTCGTACGCGGTCAGCGTGCCGCTACCGGTCGAAGGCGCCACGCTCAACGTCAGCCTCCAACTGCAGACGCAGTTCCTGGTGAACGAGGCCGGCGCGCCCGACGGCAGGAGCCCGAGCTACGACCTCTTCGTCCGGCGTTCGCGCGTGCTGATCAATGGCGACTTCGACGAGCACTTCAGCTACCTGGTGCAGATCGACAACCCGAACTTCGGCAAGTTCGGCAACTTCAGCGGACGGGCAATCGTGCAAGATGCGTGGGTCGGCTGGGCGCCCACCGGCATCAAGGGCGGCACGGTCGTGTATGTCGACGCGGGCATCCTCCTCATGCCCATTTCGCACCATCTCCTGGAGAGCACCACGAACTTCGTCACCGCGGACGCTCAGATCGATGCCTTCCGCTTCCCCGGCAACGTCTTTCCGGCTTTCCGCGACACCGGCGTGCAGGTGCGGGGCTGGGCGCTCGACAAGAAGATCGGGTTCCGCGGCGGCGTCTACGAGGGCTACGGACCGGTTTCGCAGGTGGCGGGCGCCTGCGCAGCCGGTGGGGCGGGTTGCATCACCGCCAAGCGCAATCCGGCGCTGGCCGGGTTCGTCAATTTCGACATCCTCGGGAGCGAGGAAGGCGCCTGGCTCTACGGCGCGTACAAGTGGGGCAGGGATCCCATCCTCAGCGTAGGCGTGGCGGCAAACTACCAATCCCTCGCCTTGAAGAATGCGTTCGGGAGCCCCACCGATCAGAAGCTGCTGGCTCCCGACCTGTACCTGAACCTCCCCGTGAGCGAACAAGCCGAGTTGGTGAGCGAGGTGACGCTGTATCTGAACGGCAATGGCACGGGCAGCGCGAACACCGGGGTCGGCGTGTCCGCGAGCCTGGGGTACCGGTTCGGCTTCATCGCGCCGTACGTTGCATACGACTACTTCCAGTCCAGCGCGTGCGACGCCGGCAGCCTCTCCGCCGCTCAACTGACCACCTGCAACGCGACGGTGGAAACCGCCGACAGCCGCAATTTCAAAGCCGGCGTGAACGTCTTCTTCAGCAAGAACCTGAACCATCTCAACGTCGAGCTCTCGGACAACCACGGCCAATCTGCATACGGTCCGTCCAGCATCACCGCGGCGACGGCGGGATACGTCCCCGCCTCCGTCGATCCGCTCGGCGCGACGGGTCCGCGAAGGGCGTTCACCAACACCCTCGCGAACCCGGCGTTCAAGTCGCTGCTGGTGCATTGGAACGTGCTGTTCTAGGGACCCCGATCAGAAGGTCCCCGTGAAGTCGTCCGCCAGGTTGTGGGTCGGCTTCTCCACGGCGACGGTCCCGGACCAGGTGGACGCGAGCGGCGCCAGCAGGTCCTGGAAGTGGCAGACCTTGGGGCCGACCGAGAGCGTCACCGTGTACACCTCTCCGGGCCGCAGTGTCGTCGAGGCAAGCTCTGGGCAGTCCGGAGAGTAGATCTGGTGGGGTCTCGCGTCCCCGTTCATGAACGTGAGCGCCCCGCCGGACTCGATCGAGACCGCCGGTGCGCTGACGCCGTTCGCGTCGAGCACCTCGATGGGAGCCTGCCGGCTCTCCCTGGCCAGCGCCGCACACGAGGAAACCGCCACGCACCCCAGGACTGCCATCATCAGTTCGCGATTCATTCCGTCTCCTTTGCCGTGGCACCGCAAACGGTGCCGCTGCGCATCGGGACTTCACGCGCTGAATGGCATTCCCGCGGGAATGAATCGGCCGTCGTCGGAGTCAGGCAGCGTCTAGACGGCGCGCAGCAGCGCCACGAGCTGATCGGCCTCCGGCGCTGCGATGTCGGTGACGAGGCGGTACTCGAGCCCGCCCTGTGCCCAGCTCGAGACCCGGTATCCGCGCGAGGAGAAGGAGCGCAACGGCTGGTCGCGGTCGGTGGCGGGCCCGACGAACACGTTGATGAAGTGCTGGCGCCGGCCATACACCAGCGCGGCCACCGCCCGCCCACCGACCCTGTCGAGGCGCCCGCCGAGCAGAGGGAATCCCTCGGCGGCGAAGTCGCGCACCGGGAAGCCGAAGTCGATCTTGCCCTGGAACCACGGCTTCACCGTGTGCTGGTCGGAGGAGGCCATGTCGGTCAAGTGTCCGGCCTGCAGCGAGCGCAAGTGGGCGTCGACGATCTCACCGCCGGAATCGGCGCTGCGCCGCAGCGTGGCGGTGGCCACGATGGCGATGCTCGCCGCCGCGGCCATGAGCGCGACCTCGCGCAACCAGCGACGCGCGGGGCGGCGCCGCGGCGCTGCGCTCTCGCGCGCTGCGCGCAGGAGCCGCTCCTCGAGGCCGGCAGGCGGATCGAAGCGGGGAAGCCGCTCCCGCGCCGTTTCGCGCAGCGCGAGAAGCTCGTCCTTCTCCCGACGACAGATGGAGCAGCGGCCGACGTGGCCCTCGAGATCGACGATCGACCGCACGTCGAGCTCGTCGTCCAGCCAGGGACCAATCAGACGGTTTGCCTCGGCGCAGGTCATGCGCTCTCCTTCTCGCCGGCGACGATGGACGCACGAAGCTGTGCGCGGGCACGCGACAGCCTCGACATCACCGTGCCGATGGGGACGCCGGCCACCTCGGCGATCTCCTTGTAGGCGAGGCCTTCCACTTCCCGGAGCAGAAACACCTCGCGGTATTCGGGCAAGAGCTCGCGCAACGCGCCTTCCAGCGCGCGCGCATCCGCCATCCGCAGAAGCCGCGTTTCGGGATTCTCCGCGGGCGCACCGAGGACGGGGGAGACGGTGTCCGGCGGGAGCGCCTCTTCTTCGAGGGTGGACTCGCCATCGCGATCGCGCCGCTTCCGCAAGTCGTAGCAGCAGTTGCGGACGATGTGCAGCAGCCATGCTCGCGGACTGGCCGGGCGCAGCCGATCGAAGGAGCGGAAGGCGCGCAGCACCGCCTCCTGCAGGGCGTCCTCGGCATCCGCCTGCGTGCGGGTGAGCCACCGGGCCAGGTGGTGCGCCGCGGCGAGGTGCGCCCGCAGCGCCTGCTCGAAATCCGAAAGCGAGGTGGACGCGGGCAAGCGCGCTCCTGGCTGCGGGTCATCGCGCAGCGGCGAAGCCGGCGCAAGGGACGTCGGGCCATCCACGACCCGCAGACGGCCGGCGGGCGCCGGGACCGGCACCGGAACTGCGAGGGAAATCGCGGAGGGCATCGCAAGGGCAGACTGCGATGGCCGCCACCTTATTCCCGCGGGAATGAGAGAGAGGAGCGGACCGTCCACCTCGCCGACCGCGCCTTTTCGCGGCGCAACCGGGAGGTGACCGATGGGTTCCAGGACGCGGCGCGAGTTTCTCCAGATCGCCGGGGTGGGTGGAGTGGTCTTCGCTTCGGGGCTGCTCCAGGCATGCTCCAGGCTGGGAGGGCGGCCCGATCCAAGCCCGGCCACGGCGGACGACTTCTACTTCGTCCAGCTCTCCGACACGCACTGGGGCTACAAGGGTCCCGCGAACCCCGAGGCGACCGTCGAGCTGCCCCGGGCGGTCGAGCTGGTCAACGCTCTGCCGCAAGCACCCGACTTCGTCGTCTTCACCGGCGACCTGACCCACACGACCGACGACGACCAGGAGCGCCGGCGGCGCATGGGCGAGGTCCGCGAGCACCTGGCCCGCCTGCGGGTCCCGAGGCTGCGGCTGATGGCGGGCGAGCACGACGCCTCGCTCGATCGGGGCGCGGCTTTCCAGGAGTTCTTCGGGCCGCTGCGCTACTCGTTCGATCACAAGGGTGTGCACTTCGTCGTGCTCGACAACGTCTCCGACCCGAAGGGCATCCTGGGCGATGCGCAGATCGACTGGCTCAGCAGGGACTTGAAGCCCCTGCCGAAGAACGCGCCCATCGTCGTCTTCACCCACCGGCCTCTCTTCGACTTGAAGCCCGACTGGGATTGGACCACCGCCGACGGCACGCGCGCCATCGACGTGCTGCATGCCAGGCCGAACGTGACGGTGTTCTACGGGCACATCCACCAGGAGCACCACCACCAGACCGACCACATCGCGCACCACGCGGCGCGGTCCTTGATGTTTCCGCTGCCGGCGCCGGGGTCGCAGCCGAATCGCGCGCCGCTGCCCTGGGATCCCGCCCATCCCGGCAGAGGGCTGGGGCTGCGCGACGTCGATACCGATCCCCGGCAGCCGGCGTACCAGCTGCGCGAGATCCCGCTGGCGAAGGAGACCTGAGATGCGCTTCGCCGCCTTGTTCCTCACCCTGCTCGCCGCGGCCGGCGATCCCGGAGAACGGGTCGTCCACGTGGTCGCGCGCCGGTTCAACTACTCACCCGACGTCATCGAGCTGCAGCTGGGCGTTCCGGTGGTCATCGAGCTGACTTCGGCCGACCGCGACCACGGGTTCAGCGTCCCCGAGCTGGGAATCCACATCGACGTGGAGCCCGGCAAGACGGCGCGCGTGCGCGTCGTGCCGGAGAAGGTGGGCACCTTCGATTTCCATTGTGACGTCTTCTGCGGCAGCGGGCACGAGGAGATGGCCGGACGGATCGTGGTCTCGGGTCCCGTCGCGAGCGGAGGAACCAGTGGCCGCTAGCCCGCTCCTTTGGTGGCGCGGGCGGAGCCTGAACGAACGCGTCGTCGCGGCCGTGCTCGGCGGAGCGGCGCTCCTCCTGGCCGAGGTCCGTTTCGAGCACCGGGAGGCGCTCGGGGAGACCTGGCATGCCTGGCTCCCGCTCGGCTACGCAGCCCTGCTGCTGCTCGGGGGCGGCGCGGCTCTCCTCCGTTGGCAACGGGGCGGCCGGCGGGTCCTGGCCGCGCTCTTCGCCCTCGGATTCGTCATCGGAGGTCTTGGAATCTGGTTCCATTCCGGCGGCCACCCGCTGGCGCACGTCTGGAGCGTGCTGTCGACCTGGCA
>JBJMQJ010000551.1:0-5131 GCA_045802765.1 Myxococcales bacterium | reverse complement strand
CGCTGCGTAGGTTCCGCTCGAAGTTGTCGCCGGAGAACCGGGGGTTGCTCATGCGGAAGTCCGTCGGCTCGAGCTGGCCGGTGGAGCGGATGGTGCCGGGCGCCGCCTCGGAGAGCCCGAGGTAGCGCACCTTGCCAGCCTTCACCAGGTCGGCCATCGCGCCCACCGTCTCCTCGATGGGCACCTCGGTGTCCACCCGGTGCTGGTAGTACAGATCGATGTGATCGGTGTCCAGGCGCTGCAGCGAGCCTTCGCACGCCTTGCGCACGTACTCGGGCTTTCCGCTGACGCCCAGGAAGCTCCCGTCCTCGCCCCGCACGTTGCCGAACTTGGTGGCGAGCACCACCTGGTCGCGCTTGCCGCGGATGGCCTTCCCCACCAGCCGCTCGTTGCTGAACGGCCCGTACATGTCCGCGGTGTCGAGGAAGGTGATGCCCAGCGCGATGGCCCGCTGGATGGTCGCGATCGATTCCTCCTCGTCGCGTCCCGAATAGAACTCGCTCATCCCCATGCAGCCGAGCCCGAGAACGGATACGCGCAGCCCCTGCTTTCCCAGTGCTCTCGTCTCCATCGCTGCTCCTTCGTTCCGGTGTGCCGCTGCTTTAACCACCCGGGCGCGCGGTGTCGAGCGACTTCCGACGCAAGCAACTTTTGCCCGCAAGTGGCATCCTCCTTCCCCAAGGAGGCAATCCATGGCGTTCACACCCGACGACATCCGCGCCAACCGGGAGTTCTTCGCGGCCAAGCTGCGCGCCGAAGCCGAGAAGCAGGCGGTGGTCAACTGGGTCAAGAAGGAGCCCGGAGCAAAGGAGATCGTCCTGCTCGACGGACGCAGCCGCGACGCGTTCGCCAAGGCGCACATCGAGGGCGCGGTGAGCGTCCCGCTCGACGAGCTGAAGCAGGTCGCCGGCCAGCTCCCGCGCGACAAGACGCTCGTCGTGTACTGCTGGAACCAGTTCTGACACATCGGGGCGAAAGCCGCTCTGCAGTTGGCAGAGCTCGGGTTCTTCTGCAAGGAGCTGAACGTCGGCTGGGCCGAATGGGTGGAAGCGAAGCTCCCCACGCACGAAGGTTGCGTGGAGCGCGGCTCGGTCAAGTGCACCTGCTCGCGGACGTAGCCAGGGCGTGACGGGCAGGCTGATCGCGCTGCGCTCGCGCGACTTCCGCCTGCTGCTCTCCGGGCAGGTGGTCTCCCTGACCGGCACGCAAATGCAGCAGGTGGCGGTCGTCTGGCAGCTCTACCTGCTCACCGGCTCGCCGCTCGCCCTGGGCATGCTGGGCTTCTTCCGCGTGACGCCCATCGTCGTCTTCGCGCTGGGCGGCGGCCTCCTGGCCGACGCATTCGATCGCCGCAAGCTCATGCTGGTCACCCAGTCCGCGCTGGCGCTGGTCTCGCTGGCGCTCGCGGCGCTGTCGCACGGGCAGCGCACGTCTCCCGCCGCGATCTACGGCCTGGCCTTCGTGGCGGGCGCCGCGACCGCCTTCGACAACCCGGCGCGCCAGGCGCTGGTCCCGCGGCTGGTCGACGCGCGGCAGCTCCCCAACGCGCTCAGCCTCTACGTCACCGTCTTCCAGGTCGCGACCATCGCCGGCCCCGCGCTGGGCGGTCTGCTCCTCGCCACCGCCGGTCCGACGGCCATCTACCTCATCGACGTGCTCTCCTACGGCGTGGTCATCGGCGCGCTCCTCGCCATGGAGCATCGGCACACCGGGCAGGGTGGCGCCGCCATCGGCGCCCGCGCCGTCGCCGAGGTGCTGCGGTTCCTCCGCGGCGCTCCCATCATCTGGTCGACGATGCTGCTCGACTTCGTGGCGACCTTCTTCGCCGGTTCGCTCCTGCTCCTGCCGATCTTCGCCGACCAGCTGCTCCACGTCGGACCGCGGGGCCTGGGGTTCCTCTACGCCGCGCAGCCCTTCGGAGCCGCGCTCACCGGCGCGGCGCTCTCCACGATGGGACCCCTCCGCCGCCAGGGTGCGGCGATGCTCTGGGCGGTGGCGGTCTACGGGGCGTCCATCGCGCTCTTCGGGATCTCGCCCTGGTTCTGGGTCAGCTTCCTGCTGCTCTCCGTCTCCGGAGCCGCCGACATGATCAGCGCGGTGATCCGCAACATCGTCCGGCAGACGCTGACCCCCGACGAGCTGCGCGGCCGGATCAGCTCGGTGGCGATGACCTTCTTCATGGGCGGGCCGCAGCTCGGCGAGGTCGAGGCAGGGGCCGTCGCCCGCCTCTTCGGAGCGCGCGCCTCGGTCGCATCGGGAGGCGTCCTCTGCGTGCTCGCCGCGGCGGCGGCTGCCGCGCTCGTCCCGCAGCTGCGCCGCTACGAGGCGTGATCGGCGCTTACGCGACGACGCGCGCCGGCTGCGACCGTGGGACGCGGAGCGTGAAGCACGCCCCTTGTCCGGGAACGCTGTCGATGTCCAGCGTCCCACCCAGGCTCTGCACCACGCGCCAGGCGATGGTCAGCCCCATCCCCATTCCGCGACCCGGGCCCTTGGTGGTGAAGAACGGCGTGAACAGGCGCGCCCGGTCTTCCGGCTTGATGCCGTGCCCGTTGTCCTTGACGCTCAGCACCAGCCGCCGGTCTTCGGCGCGTCCGTAGACTTCCACGCGGCCGCTGCCGTCGTCGGGCGCGGCCTCGATCGCGTTCTGCACCAGGTTGGTGAGGACCTGGTTGAACTCCTCCGGAACGCACTCCACGCGGCCGTCGCCTTCGAAGCGCAGCTCGACGTTCACCTTGCGGCCGGTGGCGGGGAGCACGACGGAGACGACGTCGCGCGCCGCCTCGAAGGCATCGTGCGAGCGCAGCTGGCGCGCGTACCCGGCCTTGCTGTAGCTCCCCATCAGCTCGACGGTGCGGGTGATGCGGCGGATGCCCGACTCCGCGACGTCGAACAGCTCGCGCATGCGGTCTTGCAGCCGCTGCATCTGCTCCGCCGAGCCGGGCTCTGGCGGTCTTCGCGACAGATCCAAGAGCGCGTGCGTGTCCATCCGCACCCGGGCGAGCGCGTTTTTCACGTAGTTGAGCGGGTTGTTGATCTCGTGCGCCAGACCGCCCGCGATGGACTCCAGCGAATCCATGCGCTGGGTGAGCAGGATGTCGGCCTGCGCGGCCTGCGTCTTGACCAGGCTGCGCGCCGAGGAAAGCAGCTCTCGCGGCGAGAACGGCTTCGCCAGATACGTATTCACGCCGGTGTCCATGCCCACCACGCGGTCGTCCAGCTCGCCGCGCGCCGTGAGCATCACGATCGGGATGTGCCGGGTGTTCGGATCGTCGCGCAGCCTGCGGGTCAGCTCCAGGCCGTCCATCCCCGGCATCATGAGATCCGTGACGATGAGGCTGGGCAGCTCCTTGCGCGCCGTCTCCAGCCCCTGCGCGCCGTCGGCCGCGGAGAGCATCCTGAAGTCCTGCTGCAGGGCCATCCCCACCAGGCGGATGACGTCGGGAGTGTCCTCCACGACCAGGCAGGTGTGGCGCCGCGAGTCTTCCTCGGGATCCCGGGCGAGCGCGCGGCGCTCGGTGGCCTCGTGGATGTCCAGGAGGCGGAACTCCTCGCGCGCCTGCATCTGGGCGGCGAAGTCCATCAGCCCGCGATCGCCCTCGCGCGCGCCGCTGGGCACCTCGCGGCGGTGGCTCCGCCGGTCGAGGACCTCCGCGCGGAAGTGCTCCTTGTCCTTGACCAGCTCGACGGTGAACCGCGCGCCGTGGTCGTTCTCCGCGCGGATGCGCCCGCCGTGCAGCTCGACGATCTCGCGCGCCAGGGCAAGCCCGATGCCCGTTCCGCCGTAGCGGCGCGTCTCGCCCATGTCCACCTGGAAGAACCGCTCGAAGAGCCGCTCGGCCATCTCCGGCGGGAAGCCGGGCCCGTCGTCCTTCACCACGATCCAGACGGTGTCGCCCAGGTCGTGCAGCGAGACGGTCACGTGGCCGCCTTCGGGAGTGAACTTGAGGGCATTGGAGAGCAGGTTGACGAAGACCCGCTCCATCCGCTCCAGGTCGCAGTTCACCAGGCAGGTGCCCGAGGCGACGAGCTTCACGTCGATGCGCTTGCGCTCGGCGAGCGGCTGCACCTGTTCGGCGAGGCTGCGCAGATGCTCGACGAGGTCGTGCTCCGACACCTTGAGCCGGATCCGCGACTCCTCCAGCTTGGAGAGGTCGAGGAGATCGCCGATCATCTTGAGCAGCTTCATCCCGCTGCGGAACATCATCTCGAACGTCGGCCGCTGGGTGGGGGCTACCTCGCCCACCTCGCCGTGCAAGAGCAGCTCGAGCGGGGAGAGGATCATCGCCAGCGGCGTCTTGAACTCGTGCGTGATGTTGGCGAAGAACTGCGACTTGAACCGGTCGAGCTGCTTGAGCTGCTCGTGCGCGGTTTCTAGGTTTGCCTTGGTCTCCTCCAGCGCGATCTGGTGCGCCTGCTGCTCGCGATGCCACTTGAAGGTGAAGATCTGCCCGGTGCCGACCACCAGCGCGGTCGAGCAGAGGAAGAAGAGGTTGGAGACGGACTCGAGGGCAATGGGCGGGCGCCCCGAGAAGAGCAGGTTGGCGAACACGAACGAGGAGACGATCGCGCTGTGGGTGGCGAGCACGACCTGGGGCGGCCAGACGAAGAGGAGGCCGGTGCCGACGACGACCAGCGAGAGACCCGCGTAGTAGGGCGATTCGAGGCCGCCCATGAACACCGTCATCAGGCTGATCCCCACCGCCGCCAGGAACATGTAGCCGGCGGAGAACAGGTTGGGATGCCGCGCGAACGTCGCCCGGCCGCGCACGAGCCGCAAGAGGACCAGGCTGACGACGACGAAGGCGCCGCGCGTGCCGTACAGGAGCGGCAGCGCGGTGCGCGGAGCGAGCAGGTAGTCGAGGATCCCGAACGACGGGTAGAGGATCAGCCCGATCCAAAGGATGCGGAGGAGCCCCTTGCGGTTGCGCTCCACCAGCCAGGTCGACCATCGCTCTTCCAGCCGATGGCGCGACCGCAGCTTCGCCACGCCCGTCACCCCCGGATCACCTGCACGAAGGGATTCACGCCGGTCGGCTCTTCCACCGTCTGGATGGAGGCGGCATCCGGGGCGGCCTTGTGCGCGATCTCGCGCATCTCCTCGCGCGTCCGGTAGATCAGGTACCAATCG
>JBJMQJ010000550.1:0-13266 GCA_045802765.1 Myxococcales bacterium | reverse complement strand
CGCGATCGCCTTGCGCGAGTATCCCTGCAGGTACTGGAAGTCGCCGAAGTAGTCGGCGAAGAAGTTGGTCCCCGAATCGTCGATGCGCTGGACCATCTCGAGGACGTCGCCCGGCTCCAGCTGGGGAAATCCGACCACGCGCGAGCGCAGGTCGTAGTACATCGCGTACCAAGGCTCGCTCACGTTGCGCTCGCCGTCGCTGCGGCTCTCGACGACCGTGCCGTCCTTGCGCACGATGCGGGCGCGCTCGATGCGCACCACCTGCCGGTCCGGCGAGTACTGCACCGACTGCCAGCGCGACTGGTCCACGCCACGCTGGGTGAGCGCGCGCAGCACCAGCTGCCGGGTGCGCGAGGAGAGCCCGTTGGCGAAGACGCGCGTCACGGTGAGATCCGCCAGGATCTCGACGTCCTCGCCCTGCGCGGCGCTCGCCGCCTTGGCCAGGGCGGCGGCGTCGTAGAGATACGGCGCGGCGTACTGCTCCTCGGGCCGCACCGTGCGCATCAGCTCGCGCAGCGCGGGATTCTGCGGCTTGAGCGCCAGCGCCTGCGTGAATGCCGCCAGCGCGCCCGCGTCGTCGCGCTCGCGCAGGCGGTGGCGCCCGATCGCCTCGCGCACGTCGGGCCGGTCAGGCGACAACTCCAACAGCTCGGCGTAGGCGCGATCCGCCTGCGCGGCGCGGCCGTTCTGCGAGAGCATCTCGGCCGCCCGCAAGCGCGAATACGGCGAGGCCGGGTCGAGCGAGATGGCCTCGCCCATGAGACGAAGCGCGCCGTCCACGTCGCCGCGATCGAGCAGCAGCGCGATCAGGTCGCCGCGCGCCTCGGTGTCGTCGAAGCGGACCGCGAGCGCGGCGCGCAGCTCTGCCTCCGACTCCGCCGCACGGCCGAAGCGGCGCTGCGCATTGGCGGCGGCGCGGCGCGCCGCCGGAAGCGTGGGATGCTTTTGCGCCGCCTCGAGGCGCAAGAGCGAGGCGCGCGCGGTGAGCCCGACTGCCTCCAGCGCCCGGGCGAGCGTGAGCGCCGGCTGCAAGGCGTACGGCGCCGCGGCGCGGGCCTTCTCGGCGAGCCGCACGGCGCCCCACGCGTCGCCGTGCTCCAGGCGCTGTCCGGCGAGCGCATCGAGCACGGCGGCATCGTCGGGGTCGCGCGCGAGCGCCCGCTCCAGCGCGGCGCGCCTGCGGTTGCCGTCGCGGTCCTCATACCGGGAGAGGCGCAGCTCGATGCGCGGCTCGCCCGGCGCGGCCTCGGAAGCGCGTTCCTGCGCGTGCAGCGCGAGCCGCTCCCCGTCGTCGTACGGGCGGCGCCAGGCGAGCAGGACGGCGAGATCCTCCTGCGCGCGCGCATCCTCGGGGTGGAGCCGCGCCGTCTCGCGCAGCTCGCCGAGCGCGTCGGGAATGCGCGCCGTTGGTCGTCGCGGCGGCGCTTCGTGGACGGCTGCCAGCGCGCCCTTTCCGCCGGGGACGCGTGCGGCGCTGGCCAGCGCCGGCAGCGGCTCGTCTCGCTCGTCGCAGACGCGCAGGGAGAATCCCGGCTTGCCCGTCCCGTGCGCCAGCTTGAGCAGCACCGGGTTGTCCCCCGCGCGCAGCTCGACCGCGAAGGCCGCCTGGTCCCAGCGCGACGGGTGCACGGCGGTGTCCTCGCGCACGAGCTTCCCGTTCATCCACAGCCGCGTGGCGCCGCTCGCGCCCAGGTGCAGGACGGCGGTCCGCGCCCGGGCCGAGCGGAGCACGGTGGCGGCATAGATCGTCGAGTCCTGCGCCGGCCAGACCGCCGACGACAGGTCGACGTATCCGCGCGGGAACGCTTGCTTCGGCAGCGCGCGCCAGGACACCTCGTGGTCCTTGCCCGGATGCTTCGCTGCCGGATCGTAGCCCTCCGTCTCGGGAGGGTAGACGGTGCGCAGCCCGGCGCGGCCGTCGTTCTCGAAGGGACCCATCACCGTCCAGGCGCGCACGGGCGCGACGCGGTCGACGATGGCGTGGGCCTGCAGGAGCTGCCCCTGCGCGACGGCGAGCTGAGCCCTCATTTCCAGCGCCGCCGCGCGGACGTCGGCCCGGGCGCCGCGGTCCGCGGCGATCCGATCGAACAGCCGCGCGGTCGCCGCCAGGTCGGCGATCTCGTCGCGCAGCTCGTAGAGCCGGAACAGGTCGGGGAGGGCGCGGGCGGATTGAAGCTCACCCAGGAGCCGGGTAGAGAGAGCGGCCGCCTGGACGTCGACCGACCGGGCAGTGGCTGCCATCGGGAGCAGCAGCGCAAGTGCGGCGAGTCGGCTCGGCATCGGGCTCCAGGGGAGGGGTCAGAGCCGCAACGGCCCGGCACCCTGGGGCATTCCTTAGCGGAGCGCCGGCACGCCCGCTACACGCGCGGCCGGGCGCCCGCCCGCTACCCTGCTCGCGCAAGCGTGCGCACTTCCACGCGAATCCCACCAGCGCGGAGCAGCGCGCGGGTGGCCTCCGCCGCCGTTGCGCCCGTGGTGAGCACGTCGTCGACGAGACAGACCCGGAGGCCCGCGGCGGAGCGCACCGCTCGAAACGAGGCGCGGACGTTCTCTTCGCGCCGCGCCCGATCGAGCCCGACCTGCGGCGGCGTCGGCCGGAGGCGCACGAGCAGCGAACGGACCGGCAGGCCGAAGCGGCGACCCGCCTCGCGTGCGAGGAGCGCCGCCTGGTCGTAACCGCGCTCGCGCAGGCGGGCCGAATGGAGCGGGATGGGCGCGACCACGTCTGCCCGCGGAGGCTCGCACCCGGCGAACAGGGCGCCCAAGGGGCGCGCCAGCTCCTCGCGGCGCTCATACTTGAGGCGGTGGATGGCCTCGGCCAACGCCCCGCCGTGCAGGAAGGCAGCCTGCGCCCGCGCATACGGTGGCGGGTCCTTGCGACATCTCGCGCAGCGCCGTGGCCGCAGCGCGGGCAAGAGCGCCTCGTCGCCGGGCTCGCCGCAGAGCGGGCACCCCGCGGGAACCGGAAGCAGCGTCTCCGAGCACGGCGCGCAGAACGGGCCCTCGCCCAGCGCCTCGCACGCGCCGCAGCGGTCGGGAAACAACAGCGCGGGGATCGCCTCGAGCAGATCGCGCAGGCGGGCTCTGGACATGGCCCGGAGCGCGCTTGCAGGCGCCGGGCCAGCTCAGCCGTCCAGAGCGAGCCTGGGAAGCAGCTGGCGCGGAAAGGACGGCAGCTCGCCGGCCTGCCAGCGGCGCGCCTCGGAAAGAGTGCGGTGCACTTCCGGGATGAAGCGCGCGAGCGGAACGCCGAGGAGCGCGGGGTGCAACGGCTCCAGCTTGTCCAGGCCGCTGCGCAAGAGCTTGACGCAGCCGTTCGGCTGCAGCTGCACGGTGGCCTTGTGGTACCCGGCCGCGACCTGGATGAGCCCTTGGAGCAGTACGCGCACCTCGCCGTCCTCCTCGAGCCATGCCTCCTCCCACGCCTCGTGCGCGTCCCAGAACCGGCCCTCGTCGAACAGCGCCGCACCCCGTCGCAGCGCAACCGGGGTCGACGGCAGGGCGGTCCGACGAGGCACTCGGGTCCTCCGGGAGGCGGCCGTTCAAGGCTGCAGCAAGGTCTTGCCCGACATCGCCCCGGGCTTCTGCAACCCCATCATCTGCAGCAGCGTGGGCGCCACGTCGGCGAGGATGCCGTCGCGCCGCAGCCGCGCGCCGGCGAGCTGAGGGTCGCACAGATAGATGGGCACCGGGTTCAAGGTGTGAGCGGTGAACGGCTCGCCCGTCTCCGGATCGATCATCGTCTCGATGTTCCCGTGGTCGGCGGTGACCACCATCGCCATCCCGCAGTTCTGCGCCGCCGTCCACAGCCGGCCGATGCACTCGTCGACCTTGGCCACGGCCTTGAGCGCGGCGGGGAGCACGCCGGTGTGCCCGACCATGTCCGGATTGGCGTAGTTCACCAGCACGAATCCGAACTCGCACATCCTCTTCTCCAGCTCCCGCGTGACCTCCTCCGCGCTCATCTCCGGTTTCAAGTCGTAGGTCTTCACGTCGCGCGGGCTGGGCACCAGGATCCGCTCCTCCCCCGGGAACACCTTTTCCCGCCCTCCGTTGAAGAAGAAGGTCACGTGCGCGTACTTCTCCGTCTCGGCGCAGCGCAGCTGGCGCGCGCCGGCGCGCGCCACGAGCTCGGGCAGGATGTCGGTAGGCTGATCGGGCGGAAAGGCGACCGGGACGCCGCGCTCGGTGAACTTGGCGTCGTACTCGGTCATCGTCGTGTACGCCGACAGCCGCGGTCGCGCCTTGCGGATCTCGGAGACGGGCGGCCACTTCTTGTCCCATCCCGGCGGATCGTCGAAGGCGAGGAGCTGCGTCATCTCTCGCGCGCGGTCGGCGCGGAAGTTGAAGAAGACGACTGAATCGCCATCGCGGATGAGGCCTCGCGGCGAGCCGTCGGGCTGGACGATCACCGTCGGCTCGATGAACTCGTCGCCGACGCCCCTCGCATACGACTGCTTCACCGCGTCGGCGCCGGACGGGGCGCGCAGCCCTTCGCCGAGGACCATCGCGGCGTATGCGCGCGCGACGCGGTCCCAGCGCTTGTCGCGGTCCATCGCGTAATACCGTCCCGTGACGGTGGCGACCTGCGCCTGCATTCCGTCTGCGCTCGACTTCTGCGCGAGCAGCTTCTCCAGCTCCTCCAGGTAGCGGACCCCCGAGCTGGGGCTCGTGTCGCGCCCGTCGGTGAACGCGTGCACGAAGAGCCGCTTCACGCCTTCGCGCCGCGCGAGCTCGACGAGCGCGGCGAGGTGCGTGTCCTGGCTGTGCACGCCGCCGTCGGAGACCAGACCCAGCAGGTGTACCGCGCCGCCCCGGCCGGCGTGCATCGCGCGCCGCAGCGCCTCGTCGTGGAAGAACTCGCCCGACTCGATCGCCCGATTGATGCGCACCAGATCCTGGTAGACGACCCGCCCCGCTCCGAGGTTGGTGTGCCCCACCTCGCTGTTGCCCATCTGGCCTTCGGGCAGGCCGACGGCGAGGCCGCTGGTCGACAGCTGCGAGAGGGGGAACCGCGCCGCCAACCTGTCGAGGTTCGGGGTTCCCTGCAGCTGGATGGCGTTCCCCTCGCGCTGGGCCGAGTTCCCCCAGCCGTCGAGGATGACCAGCAGCACGGGTCGCATGCACTTCCTCCTAGTGTGCTGGACCGCCAGCCGCAAGCCGCCAGGCGCCAGCGGTCATTTGTGGTAGGGCCCCCCGCGCAAAATCTCGAACGCGCGGTACAGCTGTTCCAAAGCGACGACCCGCGCCAGGCGGTGGGGCAAGGTGAGCCGCGACAGGCTCCAGGTAAACCGGGCCTCGCGCGTCACCGCGGAACCGAGCCCCTCGTCGCCGCCGATCGACAGCGTCAAGTCCAGGGCCGAGTCACGCAGCCGCGCGATGCGGTCGGCGAGCTCGCCGCTGGTGAGCTGGGTCCCGCGCTCGTCGAGGGCCCACAGCTCACCGCGCGGGAGCCGCTTGGCCAGGATGCGCTCCGCCTCGCGCTCCCGGGCGCCGGACCCGGCGGCCGCCGGAAGCTCGAGCAGATCGAGCGGCACGAAGCGGCGGATGCGCTCCGCATACTCCTGCGCGCCCTGTGCGGTGAACTCCTTGTCACGCCCGACCGAGACCAGCCGGATGCGCACTACGGCCGCGTCATCGGCGCGTCGGACCAGAGGCCCTCGAGGTCGTAATGGGCGCGCTCCTCCGGGTGGAACACGTGCACGACCACGTCTCCGAAATCGAGCAGCACCCACCGGCCGCCCCGGCCGCCTTCCGCCCCGATGAGCCGCTGTCCGGCCTCTTGCAAGGACTCCTCGACCGAGTCGGCCACCGCCTCGAGCTGGCGCTCGCTCTTGCCCGAGCAGATGACGAGGAAATCGGCATAGGTCGCCTTGCCCCGCAGATCGACGAGCACCACGTCGTCGGCCTTCTTCTCCAGCGCCGCCCCGGCGGCGCGTCGCGCGGTGCTCTCCGCGTCGTGCGCGCGCGGGCGGGCGCGCAAAGGGTCGAGCGCGGGCGGTGCGGTCATTGCGATCGGGACGTTCTGCATCCGTTTTCTTCCTCCGCGTGTCGCGTTCACGTGCGTACCTGTCCATCGCCCCGCACCACGAATCGGGTGCAGGTCAGCTCGCGCAGCCCCATCGGGCCGTACGCGTGCAGCTTGCTGGTCGAGATGCCGATCTCGGCGCCCAGCCCCAGCTCACCGCCGTCGTTGAAGCGGGTGGAGGCGTTCACCAGCGCGCAGCTCGCGTCGACCTCTCTCACGAATCTGTCGGCGAGCTGCCGGTCGCGCGTGCAGATGACCTCCGTGTGCCGCGAACCGTAACGGGCGATGTGCCCCAGCGCACCCTCGACCCCGTCCACGACCGCGACGGCGAGCTTCAGATCGAGGAACTCCCGTCCGAAGTCGTCCGGCGCCGCCGAAACGGCGCCGGGCAGGTGGGGGAGCGCCCGCGCGTCCGCGCGCAGCTCGACGCCGGCCGCCTGCAGCGCGCGGCCCAACCGCGGGAGGGCCTGCGTGGCGATGCGCGCATCGACCAGAAGGCACTCGAGCGCGTTGCACACGCCCGGCCGCTGCGCCTTCGCATTCACGGCGATGCTTTCCGCCTGGGCGAGGTCCGCATCGGCCGCGACGTAGAGGTGACAGACGCCTTGATAATGCTTCACGACCGGGATTCGCGACCGCTCCGCGACGAAGCGGATGAGCGACGTGCCGCCGCGCGGGATGCACAGGTCGATGCGCTCGTCCTGCCGCAAGAGCAGCTCGAGCAGCGCGCGGTCGGGCGGAACGAGCTGCACGGCGTCCTCGGGCAGGCCCGCCTTCTCCAGCGCGCGCTGGAACGCCTCGACGAGGACGGAGTTGCTCTGCAGCGCCTCCGAGCCGCCCCGCAAGAGCGCCGCGTTCCCGCTGCGCAGGCAGAGCGCTGCCGCGTCGGCCGTCACCCCGGGGCGCGACTCGTAGATGAGGAGCACCACTCCGAGCGGCGCCCGTATCCGCTCCACCCGCAAGCCGTTCGGCCGCGTGGTCCGCTCCACCACCTCGCCCACCGGGTCAGGCAGCGCGGCGACGTCGCGCACGGCGCGCGCCAGATCGGCCAGACGGCGCGCATCGAGGCGGAGCCGGTCGAGGAACGCTGCATTCTCCGCGGCGGCGCCGCGCAGGTCAGCCGCGTTCGCGGCCTCCATGCCGGTGGCGACGCGCGGCGACTCCAGCTCCGCCGCGAAGAGCTGCAGGGCCCGGGCGCGCTGCTCGGAAGATCCCCTGGCCAGCTCGCGCGAGGCGGTACGCGCGCGCTCGGCCAGCTCGACCGCGAGAAGCTCGCGCTCCACGGTCATGCCGTCACCACCAGGTCGTCCCGGTGCACGACGCAGTCGAGCAGACGATAGCCGAGGCGCGCCTCGATCTCGCCGCTGCGAAGCCCCGCGATGCGCCGCACCTCGTCGGCGGCGTACACGGCGAGGCCGCGCGCGAACGGACGGCCGTCCAGCGAGACGATCTCGACGGGGTCGCCCTGGGCGAAGCTCCCGCGCACCTCGCGCACGCCGGAAGGCAGCAGGCTCTTCTTTCCTTCGAGCAGCGCGGTCCGCGCGCCGTCGTCGACCCGCAGCTCGCCGCGCGCCTTGAGGTCCAGCATCCACCTCTGCCTGAGCCGCAGGCGCTCGCCCTGGGCGAGGACCAGCGTCCCGACGTCCTCACCCATGAGCAGCCGCTGCAGCGCCCTCGGCTCGCCCGGGATGATGGCGCACGGCACGCCTGCTTCGGTGGCGCGGCGCGCGGCGCGCAGCTTGGTGACCATCCCTCCGGTGCCCACCTCGCTCCCGGCGTCGCCGGCCAGCGCCTCCACGGCGGGGGTCACGCGGTCGATGAGGGAAAGCCGCCGCGCGCCGGGGTGCTTGTGCGGATCGGCGGAGCAGACGCCCACCGCGTCGGTGAGGATCACGAGCAGATCGGCCTCGACCAGGTCGACGACCATGGCCGCGAGCGCGTCGTTGTCGCCGAACTTGATCTCCTCGACCGAGACGGTGTCGTTCTCGTTGATGACCGGCAAGACGCCGCGCTCGACCAGCGCCCCGAGCGCGCGGCGCGCATTCAGGTAACGGCCGCGGTGCGCGATGTCGGCATGGGTGAGGAGCACCTGCGCGCAGATGAGGCCCCGCGCTTCGAACGCGTCGTCGTACAGGCGCATGAGCCGGCTCTGGCCGGCGGCCGCGGCGGCTTGCTTGAGGGCCATCTCGCGCGGGCGGGAAGGGAGATGGAGCCGCTCGACGCCGAGCGCCACCGCGCCGCTCGACACCAGGATCGGCAGCCGCGACCCACCCCCCGCGACGGCGGCGACGTCGTCGCAAAGCGCCGAGAATCGTTCGCGATCCAGCGTGGGAGCGCCGGCTTGCCCGCCCCCGCCCGCCAGCACCGCGGAGCCGATCTTGATCACCGGCCGGCGGGTCTGGGCGAGTTGTGCTCGGGGGCTCTGCGTCATCGGAAGCGCATTCGCGCACCCGTACGATAGCAAAGCCCCCGCCCCGGTGCAGGGTCCTGTTCCTACTCCGCGCGCAGGCAGACCGCCTCGACGTTGTAGCCGTCGGGATCGAGCACGAATGCCGCGTAATACGTCTCGCCGTAACTCGGCCGGGGGCCTGGCTTTCCGTTGTCCTTGCCGCCGGCGGCGAGCGCCGCCGCGTGGAAGCGCTGGACCGAGGCACGGTCCTTCGCCTGGAAGGCCAGGTGGAGCGCCGCGCCCGTGCGGCCCGTTCCGAGCCAGAGCTGCGGGGCGCCCGGCCTGCCGAACCCGGCGGACTGCGCCTGCGCGTCGTGGGACTCGAGGCCGTACCCGAGCGGCTCCAGGGCGGCCCGATAGAAGCTGACGCTCTTCGCAAAATCGGAAACGGTCAATCCGACGTGGTCGAACATGGGTTCCTCCAAATGGGGGACATGCTGAGAAAATGGTGTTCCCACCGCGGGTGGAGCCGGAGAGGTACCGCGCCTGGGGCGGGACGTCTTGGCGAAAGTTGCCCTGCCGGCGCGGGACCGTTGCGGCGCCGCCCCTGCCCGAGCAGGATGCGGGGTATGGCGCTGGCAGTCCAGCGGATGAGCTGCGCTCCGGGCATCTGCGTCTCGGAGGTCTCCTGCGACGGGGGCCCGGACGACTCCTCCTTCGAGGAGCAGCATGCGATCGCGAGCGTCGCCTTCGTGACCCACGGTGGCTTCGGCTACCGGTGCAGCGCGGGGTCCGCGGTGCTGGGACCGGGCGCGGTGCTCTTGGGGAACGCTGGAGGCGCATACACCTGCACGCACGCGGCTCCTGGCGGCGACCGCTGCCTGTCCTTCGGGTATTCGGCGGAGACCGTGGAAGACGTCGCGGCGTCCGCGGGTCGCACCGGTCGATTCGGGCGCCCGGCGCTCCCCGCGCAGCCCGGGCTCGCGGCCCTGCCGGCAATGGCGTCGACCGCCAAGGCCGGGATCGGGCCGTCGCTGGAGGAGGTCGCGATCGAGGCGCTCGGCCGCGCCCTGCGCGCGGAGGGTGCCGGCGGGGCGGCGGCGCCGGTACGCCCGCGCGACGAGCGACGGGCGATCGAGGCCATGCGGGCAATCGACGCTGGCGCCTGCGAGCCGCTCACCCTCGCCGGGATGGCGAGCCGGGCGGGGCTGGGGCGCTTCCATTTCCTGCGCGCGTTCCGCGCGGCCACCGGGACCACTCCGCATCAATATCTCGTCGCGGCGCGCCTGGCCGGGCAGCGCGTCTGCTGCTCACCACCGCGCTGCCGGTCACCGAAGTCGCGCTGGAAGCCGGATTCGGGGACCTGTCGAACTTCATCCGGACCTTCCGTCGCGCCGCCGGCCGCTCGCCACGCGCGTTCCGGTTGCGCGGCGTGGCGGGGGGCGCGCCTGCCTGCCGTCCGGATGAGCCCGTTTTCGCCTGACCGGGGGGGCATCCCGCATGCTAAGACCGGCGGTGCGGCCGCTGCGCCGCGGGAGCCGGTACGCGCGACGATCTGTACGGCAATACCACGGGCCTGAAGGCGAGCCAGGCCCGGCGCCTTCTCGCGACCTACCGCCGCCGTGTCCAGCCGCGCGAGCTGTGCTCGCCGGAATTGGCCCGTCACCTGAGCGAGGTTTCGCGCGAGGTGGGGCGCCAGATCGGCGTGCTGCTCAACCGGCGAGGAGAGGTCGAGTACGTGATCGTCGGCGATGCGCGGCAGATCGAGCTGCCGGACGTCGGTCGCGCCCGTGCCGGCCAGCTGCGCCTGCGCGGCCTGCGGCTCGTGCACACCCACCTCAAGGACGAGCCGCTCACGCGCGACGACCTGACCGACCTGGTGCTGCTGCGGCTCGACGCCGTCGCCGCGGTGGTGGCGCGCGACGACGGCCTGCCCGGCAAGGTCTACCTGGCGACCTTGCTCCCCTTCAATCCGGGAGGCGACCTGTACCGCCAGGAGCAGGCGCCCTCGGTACCCGAGCTGCAATTCGACGCGCTCGCCTCGGTCACCGCCCTGGAGCAGGAGATGGCGCGCGCCGCGCCCGGCCGCGCGGTGGGAAGCGAGGGTCGCGCGCTGCTCGTCGGCGCATTCACCGGCTCCCGCCACGCCGCCGAGGATTCCATGGCCGAGCTGCGGGAGCTGTCGCGCACCGCCGGCGTGGAAGTGCTCGACGTCATGTTGCAGGGCCGCAAGGAGATCGACGCGCGCACCGTCGTCGGCGAGGGCAAGCTGCAGGAGATCCTCGTCCGCTCGATGGCGCTGGGCGCCGATCTGCTCGTCTTCGACCGCAACCTCTCGCCTTCGCAGGCCCGCCACATCGGCGAGGCGACCTCGCTGCGCATCATCGATCGCACCCAGCTCATCCTCGACATCTTCGCCCAGCGCGCGAAGAGCGCCGACGGCAAGCTGCAGGTCGAGCTGGCGCAGCTCAAGTACCTCTTGCCGCGCTTGGTGGGCCGCGACGATTCGCTCTCGCGGCTGGCGGGGGGCATCGGCGGGCGCGGGCCGGGTGAGACGAAGCTCGAGGTCGACCGGCGACGGGTGCGCGAGAGGATCTCGCACCTCGAGGACCGCATCGATCGCCTCAGCGCCGACCGCGCCACGCGCAGGCGGCAGCGCAACCGCGCCGGCGTCCCGGTGATGTCGATCGTCGGGTACACGAATGCCGGCAAGAGCACGCTCTTGAATTCCCTCACCGACTCGCAGGTGCTCGCCGAGGACATCCTCTTCGCCACCCTCGACCCGACCAGCCGGAGGTTGCGGTTTCCGCGGAGGCGGGCGGCTCCGCCGACCGACGGGCCGGAGGCCGCAGGCCGGGGGCATACGGAAGCGAGGGCCGCTCCGCCGACCGACGGGCCGGAGGCCGGAGGCCGCAGGCATACGGAAATCGGGGAGGTGGTCATCACCGACACGGTGGGATTCATCCGCGACCTCCCTCGCGACCTCGTCGCCGCCTTCCGCGCGACGCTCGAAGAGCTCGAGGAAGCCGATCTGCTGCTGCACGTAGTCGACGCGTCGGATCCACGTCACGCCGCGCAGGCGCGCGCGGTGGAAGCGGTCCTCGCAAGCCTCGACCTCGAGCGCACGCCGCGCCTGCTCGTCTTCAACAAGATGGACCGGAACCCGGACGCGGCGCGGGCGCTCGCCCACCGCGAGGGCGGAGTCGCCGTGTCCGCGACGACGCGCGAAGGCTTCCCAGAGCTGCTCGCCCGCTGCGAAGAAGCGCTCTGGAAGCGCGGGCGCGTGCAGGCGCCGGGCGCCGAGCCCGAGTTCCTCAGGCCGCGCGGCGGCTGAAACGTTCCGGGATGCGCTTCAGTCCGCCGCGATCCGGCGGATCAGCTCCGCGCGCAGGCGACCGACCGCGTCCTGTGTCGCCTCGTCCAGCTTCTCGCGGTGCGCGACGCAGGGCACCGATCTCGCGTGCCCGGTGACCGTCCCGTGCCAGACGAGCTTTCCTTCCCGCTCGAGCGTCGCGTCCAGGGCCAGGCTGGTATCGTCCCAACCCGCGTTCGTCCCGCCGCGGTCCTCGAAGGCGAGCCCCGCGGGCGCGCTCCCGAACTGCGGAGGACCGCGCTGGGCGCCGACGTATTCGTCTCCCGTCCCGGCGAAGGTGACCGACAGCGTGAGCACCCACGGCGCCCGCTGCGCGAACGCGAGGCCCGCCTCGCCGAGCGACGCCACCACCGCGCGCGCCAGCGCCTGCGGCAACTGCGGCGCGAACTGGCCGCACCCGATGCTGTCCGACCTGCGCGCATCTTGCGGCGTCGGGAGCGAGAGCGTCACGCCCTTGAGCGCCGTCGGAGACACCGGCGTCGGCTGGGGCGTGGAAACGCACCCGGCGCAGAGCAACGCGAGGACCAATGCACGCACCGGCGGCAGTCTAACCGCGAACGGGCGCGGCCGGCCCCGCTGTCCGGACGGGCCGCCGCCGAAAGAGCTGACCGTGATCTCTTGGGCGGTCGAGGCGGGAGCGAGCTCCCCCCTTCGTGGAGGCGCCGAACGCGCCGCATGGAAAAGGTGCGCGAAGATCGAAAAGCCGTCAGCTCGAGCAGAAGCTCGCGTTCAGATGTCGAAATAGAGCGCGAACTCGGTCGGCGTGGGCCGCAGCCGCACCGGGTTCAGCTCCTTCTCGATCTTGTGCTCGATCCAGGTGTCGATCACGTCCTCGGTGAACACGTCGCCCTTGAGCAGGAACTCGTGGTCCTTCTTCAGCTCGCCCAGGGCCTCCTCCAGCGAACCCGGCATCTTGGGGACGTCCTTGAGCTCCTCCGGGGACAGGCCGTAGATGTCCTTGTCGAGCGGGTCGCCCGGATCGACGCGGTTCTCGATGCCGTCGAGCCCCGCCATCAGCATCGCCGCGAAGGCCAGGTAGGGGTTGCACGACGGGTCCGGCGAGCGGAACTCGAGGCGCTTCGCCTTGGGGCTGGGCGAGTACATCGGGATGCGGATCGCCGCGGAGCGGTTGCGCGACGAGTACGCCAGGTTCACCGGCGCCTCGAAGCCCGGCACCAGCCGCTTGTAGCTGTTGGTGGTCGGGTTGCAGATCGCCGCCAGCGCCCGCGCGTGCTTCAAGATGCCGCCGATGTAGTGCAGCGCCATCTCGCTCATGCCGGCGTAGCCGTCGCCCGCGAAGAGCGGCTTGCCGCTCTTCCAGATGCTCTGGTGGGTGTGCATGCCGCTGCCGTTGTCTCCGAAGAGCGGCTTGGGCATGAACGTCACCGTCTTGCCGTTGCGCAGCGCGACGTTCTTGATGATGTACTTGAACCACATCAGCTTGTCGGCGGTCTTCACCAGGCTGTCGAAGCGGAT
>JBJMQJ010000549.1:0-6412 GCA_045802765.1 Myxococcales bacterium | reverse complement strand
GCCCAGTACGTGGTGGGGACCTCGGACAGCGGCGCGTGGGCGTTCGCCCAGGCGGTGCGCGCCGCCCGCGTCGCCGAACAACCCGCCACCATCGTGGTGGTCGCCGGCCAGATCATCCCTTCGGGGTACGCCTCGCAGTACCAGATCCGCACCGTGCTCGGAGAGGACGACCAGCGCCGCGGGGTCGACATGCTGGCCGTCGGCGACCTCCTCATGGACGCGTTCAAGCGCAACCTCGGCCTCTCCCGCGAGGAAGTGTCCGACTTCCTTACCAGGGTGGCGGCGCGGAAGTTCCAGGCCGGCGCGCAGTACCCGGCGGGAATCCAGGCGGGAAAACCGTTCCGCCGCGAGCTGCCGCGGACGCCCTACTTCCACGCTTCCGACATCGCCGCGCCCTGCTGCGGCGCGGCTGCGACCATCATCACCTCCGACGAGGACCTGGCGCAGGCGGTCGCCAACGCCCGGGCCAAACGGTATCGGGTCGCTCCGGTGACCGAGGTGCTCGGGGTCGGCGAGGGATCGAGCAACGAGAACTTCCTCCACCGCCAGTCGCCCATCGTCTTCGGCACCGCCGTGCGCGAGGCGCTCGCGGCCACGGCAGACGACGCGCGCGTGCCGATCTCGGCGTTCGCCGCTTGCGGATTCGGCGTGGCCCACGACGCATTCCCGAGCATCGAGCTGTCGTTCCTGCTCGCGATGGGGCTTTCCTGGGAGCGCAGCGCGGAGCGCATGAAGGAGGGCTGGTCGAATCCCTTCGGTGGGCTGCTCAGCTTCGGCCACGCGCTGGGCGCTTCGGGCCTGGTCCAGGTGAACAAGGCGCACCATCTCTTCAGCGGCGACGAGCGGTACCTGCAGGACGGGACCGGGCCCAAGCGGCAGGGATTCCGCGAGAGCGGAGCGGTCGCCTTCACCACCTCGGTGGGCGGACCGCTCTCGCACATCGTCGGAAGCCTCTTGCGCGGCGGGTTCGAGCGGATCCGCCCGCTCGCCGAGCGCGCCGTGCTGCGCGCCTCCGAACGCGACCGCACGCCGGCAGTCGACGAATGGCGGGCGCGCAGGCAGCAGTTGGGCGTGGTGGCGCGCGCGCACCTGTCCCGGCTGCACGGTCCGGGCGAGGCGTGGCTGGTCGAGGGCACCACCTATGTGAGCATCCGCAGCGCGCTGCGTGCCCTGCGGTCCGACGAGGTGGCGCGGCTCACCTTCGACGGCCTGGAGGAGCTGGTCCTGCCCCAGAAGCTGGAGGAAGTGCGCGGGCAGCTTCGACAGGTGGTGCAGGTCGTGTTGGGTGAGGCGGAGCGAGTGGCGTCGATGTTCGACGTGTTCCGGTTGCTCACCGACGAGGTGCGCGAGCTGGCCACCGGCTGGCGCGACATGGGATGGCTTGCGCCGAAAGCAGTCGGCCTGCCCGACGAGAAGGTCGCCGGACTGGTAAAGGAGACCCTGCGCGTTCCGTTCGCCGTGCTGTGCGGGACCTCGGACGATCCGGCGGCGCGCCGGCAGGTCCTCTTCTTGCCGGCCGGCGGCCTCACCTATGCGTCGTTCGACGAGATCGACGTAGTCTGGCGCCCTTCGGACGGCAGCTTCCGGCCGGCGGACCCGGACCCGATGCTCTTGCCTTTCTGGAACGCCCGCGCGACGCGACCGGACCGCGAGACGCCGGCGCAGCAGCCCGGCCCTCCCACCGAGGTGGTCGACCGCGTCCTGCAGCAGAAGGAAGCGGAGAGCGCGGCGCAGCTGGAGCTGTTGCGGGTCTGGTTCGCCGCCGATCCGCCGCGCCCCGCGCTGGAGCAGGCGCTGCGGCGCGCCGGCTCGGCGGCGGCGGCGCCGCCGACGCCGGTGCGCGCGGTGGTGTACCTCGGCGAGATCGCGAGTCGGGGCGCCATGCAGGACCCGGGCGCCGCGCACGAGCTGGTCGGCCGCGCGGCGCGCGACGCGCGCGCCTTCCTCGAGGCGTACGAGACGAGCGTCGCGCAGTTCGGCGACCGCCTGGCGTTCGGCGCTTTCGAACGCCCGCCGTTCCGCACCAGGCCCGACGAGGGCCTGGTCGGCGCGGCTCGCTTCGCCCGGGAGGTGGCGCGCGCGTCGCTCGAGTACGGGGTGGTGGTGCGAGCGGTCGTCTGCGCCGGCGAAGGGGCCGTCTACAGCGACGCCGCGGGAAGGCCGGGGCTCGCGTCGGCAGCCACCGTGCGCGCCGCCGAGCTGCTCGCAGTCATCCGCGGAGGCCCAGCCGTCGCGACCATCGCGGTCGACGGCGGGAAGGGCCTTCTGCTCGAGCGGCTGCGGCAGCGCCTCGCGGAATGGGAGCTGGACCCGGACGGCCCCGACGGCTGCGCGGTGTGGCGGCTGTCGGGTCAGCCTCGGAAGTCGCCGCCGTAATCCGGCGGTGCTGCGCATTGCAGAAGGAGGACGCATGCTGCTCGAACGCGTCGGCGAGGCGATGGTGCTGCGGATGCGGGCCGGGAAGGCCAACGCCATCGGCCCAGCGTGGCTCGATCGCATGGAGACCCTGCTCGACGACGCCCTCGCCGCGCGGGCGCGGGCGCTGGTGATCACCGGATATGAGGGATTCTTCTCCGCGGGGCTCGACCTCCCGGCGCTCGACGCTCTCGACGACCAGGCGATGGGATCCTTCATGTCCGGCTTCTCGCGGACCATGCTGCGCATCTTCGAGCTGCCCATGCCGGTCGTGGCGGCGGTCAATGGGCACGCGATCGCCGGCGGGTGCGTGCTGGCGCTGCAAGCGGACGTGCGCATCGGGGCGGCGTCCGATTTCCGCGTCGGTCTCAACGAGGTGCAGCTCGGGATCGGGTTGCCCGCGGTCGTCCTCGAGGCGCTCCGCGCGCAGCTGCCTGCCCCGTCGCTGTTGCCCGTCGCGCAGGAAGGGCGCCTGTTCTCGCCCGAGGAGGCGCTGTCCGTGGGTTTGTTGCACGAGGTCGTGCCCGCCGATCGCCTCGAGCAGCGCGCCGTCGCGCGCGCTATGGAGCTCGGCGCGCTTCCGGCGGCGGGGTTTGCCACCGTGAAACGCGGCCTCCGCGCGCCCGTCGCGCAGCGTGTTCGCGACCTGGCGAGCCAGGACGCATCGCGCTGGGCGGAGACGTGGTCGAGCGAAGACGCCCGGGAACGCCGCCGCCGGGCGATCGAGCGTCTGTCGCGGAAGAGGTAGTCGCCGCCGGACAGTCGCCGCTGCTAGGGCGGCGCTGCGCTGTCGGAGAGGCCGGTCGCGCGGCGCCATGCTTTTCACAGCGTGGCCGTCATGGGTTGAGCTTTCCCCCCTGGGACGCTACAAGGGCGCGCCTGGAGGACACATGCTCAATCGCGCGATGCCGGCCTTGCTGCTCGGCGTTTCCTTCGCGGCGCAGGCGCAAGCCCAGGCCCCGCAGGCGCAGCCCAAAGCCGCCGGAAAGGTCGAGGTGCTCTGGCTGGGACAGGCCGCCATCCGGCTGACCACTCCGGGCGGCAAGGTCATCGTCATCGACCCGTGGCTGACCAAGAACCCGAAGACGCCGCCGCAGTACAAGGACCTCGACGCGCTCGGCAAGGTGGATCTGCTGCTCGTCACGCACGCGCACGGAGATCATCTGGGCGACGCCGCGGCGCTCTCCAAGAAGAACAACGCGCCGCTCTACGGGCCGGCCGGTCTCTGCCAGTCGCTCATCACCCTCGGGGAGCTCCCCGCGAACCTCGCCATCCGCATGAACAAGAGCGGCACGGTGACGCCGCTCGGCCCGGGCATCCGCATCACCCAGGTCCACGCCGAGCACAGCTCGGAGCTGGTCTGGCACAACCCCGCGACCGACAAGGACGAGACCCACGTGGGCGGCGAGCCGGTCGGGTTCATCCTCGAGCTGGAGAACGGCTTCCGCCTCTACCACATGGGCGACACCGGGCTGTTCGGGGACATGAAGATGATCGGCGAGCGCTACCACCCGGACCTCTTGCTCATCCCCATCGGCGGCCACTTCGTCATGGATCCGAAGGACGCGGCCTACGCCACGCGCGATCTGCTCAAGCCGAAGTTCGCGCTGCCCATCCACTACGGGACGATTCCGCAGCTCGCGGGCACGCCGGCCGAGTACCAGCAGGCGCTGGGCGACGCGAAGGTCAAGGTGTTCGCCATCCAGCCCGGCGAGAAGATCACGTTCTAAGGGAGCCCACCATGACCACCTTCCAGCGTTCAGTGTCGATGTCCGCCGCAGCCGTCGCCCTGGCGCTCGCCATGGCCGCGGACGCCCAACAGCCCGCCGCGCCGCAGACGGCCCCGGCCGGACAGCCCACGCCTCCCGGAACACAGTCTCCCCCCGCACCGGGCGAGGCTGCGCGCGACCAGGGGCGCGCGAAGGCGATCGACGACCTGGTCGCCGCCAACCGCATCCTCGTCGAGCTGGGCGTGCTGGACGCATACGGCCACGTCAGTATCCGGGTGCCCGGCGACCCCAAGCACTTCCTGATGTCGCGGTCGCTCGCGCCCGAGCTGGTCACCCCGGCCGACATCCTGGAGCACGATCTCCAGGGAAACGCCGTCGCGCCACCGGGCGCGGCCCTCTTCAACGAGCGTTTCATCCACGCTGCCGTCTACGCCGCCAGGCCCGACGTGCAAGCGGTGGTGCACAACCACGCGCCTGCCTTGATTCCCTTCGGAGTGAGCGGCGTGCCGCTGCGGCCGCTGTACCACATGAGCGCCTTCCTCGGATCCGGCGTGCCCGTCTTCGACATTCGCGCCGCAGGCCAGGAAACCGACATGCTGGTGAAGACGCTGCCTCTCGGCCAGGCGCTCGCGAAGACGCTCGGCTCGAACAACGTCGCCCTCATGCGTGGCCACGGCGCGGTGGTGGTCGCGCCCGACATGCCGCGCGCGGTCTTCCGCAGCGTCTACGCGGAGCAGAACGCGCGGCTGCAGGCGCAGGCCATGCAGCTTTCGCAGAAGGTCACCTTCCTCGACACCGAGGAAGCGAACAGGGCGCAGGCGACGATGGAGGCCACCGTGGCCCGACCGTGGGAGCTGTGGCGAAAGAAGGTCCAGAAGGCCGAGGGCAAGTAGCGGGTAAGTGCACGGATCCGGCACTTCACGCTGGCCGGCGGCCCCGAATCGCGCGACAAGGGTCGGATGAAGCCGACCATCTTCGTCGTCGAGGACCAGACGGACTTGCGAGAGTCCATCTGCGAGGAGCTCGCCCGCTCCGGGTTCAACGCCGTCGGCGCGCCACACGGCGAGAAGGCGCTCTCGCTGTTGCACCGCAGCGGCTCCCGCCCGGCGCTGATGCTCCTCGACCTCCTCCTGCCTCACAAGGACGGCTGGGAGGTGGTCGCCTCGATGAAGGCGGACGCGAAGCTGCGCAACGTGCCCATCGTGGTGATGAGCGCCGTCCCACCGCAGTCGACTTCGCTGCAGGCGCAGGGAGTGGCGGCCACGCTTTCCAAACCGTTCACGATGGAAGAGCTGCTCTTCGTCGTGACCCGGTTCGTCAAGCCGGAGAAAGCCCGGCGGCCTTAGAACGATCCGATGACGTCCGCGCCGTGAAATGCGTAGCCCCGCCGGATTCCGCGGCGGCTACAGGGCGGCGCGAGTACTGCGTGCAATCAGCACATCATTTGCTTCCAAGGCGGCGTGCGGAGCGCGTGTTACCAATGCGCCCGGTTCGGGCCCGCGCGGAAACTCGAATCTGGTTCAACCGGTTGAACCAAGCGTTCAATTGCGGACATGCTTATCCGTCCCGGGACGGCACGCGAGGCGTCAAAGATGGGACCGATCGCTCGTACTTCGATTGCGCGCGAGTGAAGCGTCCGTCGGCGGTCTGTCTGCCCTCCCCTGAAGAGCAACGGAGACTCGGGCCGCGCGTGCTCAGACGGGGAGCAGTCACCCGGTGGTCAAGCTTGCACCTGCTGACCTCTTCATTGAGCGATGCGGCTAGTCGCGCGCCGAGTACGAAATCGATCGCTGCTGAGCGACGCCCCGCAGCGTGAACTGGTCGGCGGCGGTCTGCACGAGCTGATAGCAGCCGGAGTCGGGGAACGTGACGCGCGTCCACTGGAAGCAGATGCGGTCAGCATCGACCTTGACGTCGCCGGCGCCATAAGTCACCCGGCAACCAGGGCAGAATCGCTGCACGGAATTGTCCTGCACGGTCAGCTTGAAAGTCTGGCGGCCCAAGGTCGCGTCCACGCTCGAGTGGCGCGTGAAGTGTGCCGCAATCTCCGCACCCGAGAGGACGCGCGGAAATCCTTCCGAGGTGGAAGCGGGGACCGCCGGCGCGGGGACGGTCGCAGGAGCGACCGCGATTGCCGTCGCGCTTTGCGCCGCCGCGGGCGGAAGCGAGGGAAGCGGGACTCGCAGACCCGGCGGAGGCTCGGCGAGCGAGCACGTCGCGATCCTCGCCTTGCCTTCCTGCTCGGACATGAGGTGGAGCGCGCTGCG
>JBJMQJ010000548.1:0-5386 GCA_045802765.1 Myxococcales bacterium | reverse complement strand
GCTGCCTCAGGTAGTAAGATCCAGTTCTTCCCATCGTCGCGGCAGTAGCCTCCAACTCCACGGTTTGCGCGCTAGCCGTCCCGCAGCTTCGCCATCCGTGGTCTCCCGGCTGCCTCATAGGTGACTGAACCAGCGTCAAACGAGGCAGACGGAGGCGTCGTCGGGACCTAGCGGGAGCGGCTGCACATTATATTGGCGGGCGCTACTGGATTCGAACCAGTGGCCTTCGGCTTCGGAGACCGACGCTCTATCCATCTGAGCTAAGCGCCCATGCAGGCGAGGGGGACTACACCACGGGCGACACGGGCGCAAGCCGGACGGAATTCGCTCGTCGTGGCACACCTCTGCGACGCCGCTTGATCGGGCGTGCGACGGCCGGATCCGCGGCTTCGAATCGGCCGCGCCGTGAAGTGGGCGGCCAACCGCCCGGACGGTCGCACCACATGCGACACGGGCAGCGCGGCGCCGGAGCGTTCGGTAGGGTTTGCTGCCGTTGCATCCCTCGCCGGCGCGCTCGTGCCTCGCCGTGCGCGCGGCGGCGTCCATCTCCTCGGGAACGCGGCTTCGGGGTAGCGCCCGCGACCGCTCGCCGGCTCAAAGCGGCCAGAGAGGCGCCGGGGCGCTTCGGTAATATTTCCTCCGCCTAAAGTCCGCCCGGGCGGGAATTCAGTATGTCAATGTGACTACACGCGAGCCGCGTTGTAGCCAATTTGCGCTACTTCCCTCGACGCACGGACGATCCGTCCGCGATCGAACATCGGGTACGACTTTTGCAGTAGGCCGTCGCAAAGTTTCGACAACCCAGACGAAGGAGCGCCCATGAAACCGTCGCAGATCGGCTCGATGAATCCGATCTGAGCTCGCGCCCGGCCGCGATTCCAGCTGGCAAGAGGAACTGTAACCCGCGTCCGACCTGAGTCGGCGCGGAGCTGGTGTTGTTTGCCCTGCGCGAGCGCAGAGCACCTTTTCAAACGACTGGCGATTTCATCAAACGATTGCAGACGCAATCCATCCTCGAGGTGTATCGTGAAATTTGCGGTCCCCGTCTGTCTGGTGGCAATGGTCGGCGCACTGGCGCCTTCGCGCGCTTTCGGCCAGACCAGCTCGAAGTTCCAGGCCAAGTTCGAGGTCATCCCGGTCGAGATCGACAACGGCGCGTTCTCGGTCGCATCGTTCTGGCGCTATGGCCTCGGTTGCCCCCCCGGCCCTCCCGGATTCGGCTGCCCGAATCCGTTCGAACAGGATCAGCAGAACCAAGGGTTGACGCTCGCCAAGTCCACCCAGAGCGCCACTCCCGGGAAGGCCGTCGCGTTGATCAAGGGCGCCAAGGGCTCTTTCCTCTTCGAGCTCGGTTACGACTTGCGCAAGTTCGGCGACCAGAATTCCCCGAACGGCTCCGAGTGCACGCCCACCTCGCCGCGGTGGGAGTTCCAGATGGCCGACGGCAACAGCTACTTCATCCCCTGCCAGCTCCCCACCGCGGACGACGAGGTGTCGCTCTATTGGAGGCGCTTGCGCTGGGCGGCGGCGGAGGCGCTTCCCTCGCCCACCCCCATCTACGCGTGCCCGATGCCGGTCGGCCCCAAGTCCTCGTGCAACGTCGTGATCAGCTGCAGCGATCCAAAAGGCTGCGGACTCGACAAGCGGATGAAGGACCTCCGGATCGTCCACGACGTCGGTCCCGATTCGGACGGAGCAGCGCAGTTCGGCCTCGCGGTCCTCGACAACATCGACGTGAACGGGCGACTGAAGGGGACTGGGCCCGGCCCGCGCAATGGCGACGAGGATGAAGGACAGGGCCGCGACAAGGACGGGCGCGAGTTCTACCACCGCGACAGCCCGTCGCACCCCGAGCAGAGCGTGTTCGAGTATCACGATGCGGCCGCCAACGTGAACCTGGTCGGTGTGAACGGCGTCCGCGGGATCGCCTACAGCGTGGGACCGCTGGGCCAGCCCTGCGTGAGCTTCTCGGGTGACGGGTTGGTGAACGGCAAAGCTGGATACCTGTACTCGTTCGCTTCCTGCGATCTGTCCGCCGTCGGCTCCGACCTCGGCACGTACTCGATGACGATCACCGGGCCGATCGGCACGCTGCCGTACAACCAGACCGGCGCGCTGTCGATGGGCTACGTCGAGATCCACAAGTAAGAGCAAGCCCGCGATCGGCAACAAACGGCAGGGGCTCCGCGCGAGCGGGGCCCCTGTTCGCGTCACTCGGACAGCTGCGGGGCAGGTTGCGCGAGCTTGCGGCCCGAAGCCGCGAAGCGCGGCGAGCGGAGCAGGCCCAGACGGGCGAGGCGGAACTCGAGCGCGGTCCCCAGCACGCCGAACCCGTATTTGACGCTCCGGCGGAAATCGATCGACGAAGCTTCCGCGAAATAGAGCGCCGGGCAGGAGATCTCGCCCACCTGGAACCCGAACCAGATCGCCTGGGCGAGCATCTGGTTGTCGAAGACGAAATCGTCCGAGTTCTCCTCCAGCGGCAGCGACTCGAGCAGGCGCCGCGAGAAGGCGCGATATCCGGTGTGGTACTCGGCCAGCTTGTACCCGAGGAGGAGGTTCTCCCAGAAGGTGAGCGCGCGGTTCGCCACGTACTTCCAGAGCGGCATGCCGCCCTTGAGCGCCCCGACTCCCAGGATGCGCGAGCCCAGCACCGCGTCGAAGTGACCGCTCGCCACCATCGCCGCCATCGCGGGCAACAGGCGCGGAGAGTACTGGTAATCGGGGTGCAGCATCACCACGATGTCGGCGCCGCGCTTGAGCGCCTCCGTGTAGCAGGTCTTCTGGTTTCCTCCGTAGCCGCGATTGCGCGCGTGCACGACGAAGTGCAGCCCCAGCTCGCGCGCGACTTCGACGGTGTCGTCTCGCGACGCGTCGTCGACGAGGATGACGTCGTCCGCGACGGAGCGATCGATCTCCGCCACCGTGCGGCGCAACGTCCTGGCCGCGTTGTAGGCGGGCATCACCACGCAGATTCGCTTGCCGCCGATCAGGACATTCCCTCCACGGCCGCCGCCGCGCAGAAGAGGCCGGCGCCGAGCGCCGGAACCTCGCACACCGAACCAGGCCAGAGCAATCCGGCGGCGCAGAACGCGCAGCCCGCCAGCGGAGCGACCAGATGCGCCCACGGCGCGCTCCGCTCGACGTAGAGCACCGCCGACCACACTGTCAGCGGGCCGGCCGCCGCGACGCCGTACGGAGCGCCGAGCGACGCGTGGAACGCGGCAACCAGCCAGACCGCCGCGAGCGAGACCAGCAACGAGCTCATCCCGGCGTTTGCCCGAGCTTCAGGATGGCGCGAAACTCCGCCTCCTCGACGGGCTGCACGGACAGCCGGTTGCCGCGCCGCAGCAGTCCCATGCCCGCCAACGCAGGCGTGCGCTTGATGCGCTCGAGCGTCACTGGATGGGGCAGCTTCTCCACCGCGCGCACTTCCACCTGGAACCAGCGCGGGTCCTCCGGACGCGAAGCGGGGTCGTAATGCTCGTCGTCGCGATCGAACTGGGTTGGATCGGGATGACCTTCGCGCACCACCTCGGCCGTGCCGACCACCGCGGTGGGCTCCGCGCTGGAGTGGTAGACGAGGACCCCGTCGCCCTCCTTCATCTGATCGCGCAGGAAGTTGCGGGCCTGGTAGTTGCGTATGCCGTCCCAGCCGCTCGTCTTGCGCGGCGCGCGGAGCAGGTCGTCGAAGGAGAAGACCGAGGGCTCCGTCTTGAGCAGCCAGTACCGTCGCGGCACGCGCGCAGTCTACACGCGCACGAGCCCGGGGAGCACGGCGCCGGAATAGCCGGGAAAGAGACGCCCCACGTCGGTCGCGCCGAGCTGCGCCCGCGCGGCGGCCGCGAGGACGGCGCGCAAGTCGGTGGTGACGGCGAGGTCGCGTCCTTCGAAGAGCTGATGGTCGGACAGGCCGGGCCACCGGCCGTGGATCCTGCCGCCGCTCACGTTGCCGCCGCTCACGTTGCCGCCGAGCACGAAGGCGACGCTTCCGTGGCCGTGATCCGTCCCCAGCGTGCCGTTCTGTCGCGCCGTGCGGCCGAACTCGGTCGCCGCGATCAGCACCACATCGTCGAAGCGAGGCCCGAGGTCCGCGCGAAAGGCCGCGAGCGCCTTCGCTAGATCCGCCAGGTTCCGCGCCAGCACTCGCTGCTGCTGCACGTGCGTGTCCCAGCCGTTCACCTCGGCGAAGCCGACGCGCAGTCCCACGTCGGATCCGATGAGCGCTGCCAGCAGACGGAGCGATTGGCCGACGGCGGCGGCCGGGTAGCCGCCCTCGCCGGCGCGGAAGCTGCGGCCCGCGAGCTTGCGCTCGAGAAGGTCCAGCGCGGCGAACGCTTCCTTCCCGGAGGTCGCCACCGGACCGTCCGGCGCCATGTCGTAGAGCGCCTCGAAGGTCCGCCGCGCCAGCGTGCGACCTTGCGCGCCGCCGGGTGCGCCCGCCATGGGGCGCAGCCGGAGCTGCTCCAGGTTGGCAAAGGCGAGCGCGGCCCCGTCGCCTTGCAGGCTGCGCGGCAGCCGCTGCGCGACCGCGATCGCTTCCAGCGCGGAGCGACCGCGTCCCGATTGCGCCAGCGCGCGGGCCATCCAGCCCTCGCGCGTGCCCTTCACGCCCGGGGTACCCAGCTCGAGGAAGTCCTGCGCATCGAAGTGCGAACGCGTGGCGTCCGGCGAGCCGACCGCGTGTACGAACGCGAGCGTGCCCTCGCGCCAGAGCGGCAGCAGCGGCCCCAAGGCCGGATGCAACCCGAATCCCGGCACGCCGAGATCGAGCAGAGCGCCGGGGCCTGCGTCCGTCTTTCGCTCCTCCCCGGGCGCGGGAAGCGCGAGCGTCGGCCGCAGCTGGGCGAGCCGCGGCTCGCCATGGGGGCTGACGACGTGGAGCCCGTCCAGCGCGCCGCGCAAGAAGAGGAAGGCGAGCACCTTGCGGCGGGCGCCGCCCTCCTCCGCCGCCGCGAGGGCACGGCGCATGAATCCGGGCAACAGGCCGCCAGCGAAGATCGCGCCAACCACGGCACCGCCCTTCAGCAGGGCGCGCCTGGAGAACGCCCCGCTGGCGTTTCGCAGCACCGTCACCTCCTCTGCAACTCCGGAGATCCGAGCAACAATCCGAGCGCCCGCGAGGCCAGGACGTGTGAACGCGGCGGCGCGCCGCGCAGCTGCGCCAGCACGTACTGGCGGGTCCGATCGGAGAGCTCCGGCATGCCGAGCTGCGCGGCGGCGCGGTCGAGTATCTCCTCCGGACCCATGGCGTCACGGGCGAGCGGCGCCAGGTCCACCCGCACCCCTTCCATCTGGCCGCTGGCGAGCGCCAAGCCGACATCGATGCGCGCCAGGAGCGCACCCGAGGAGAGCCAGCTGGCCGCGTCGTCGGGGTAGCCCGTGG
>JBJMQJ010000547.1:0-5509 GCA_045802765.1 Myxococcales bacterium | reverse complement strand
GTGTACTCGGACGAAGCGGTGGGGATGCTCTTGAGGCGGTTCAGCTCCTTGTTGGCGACCTTCTCCACCTCCGGCGGCAGGCCGAGCTTCTTGATGCGCTCGCCCAGCTCGTCCAGCTCCTCCTCCTCCTCGCCCAGCTCGCCCAGCTCCTCCTTGATCGCTTTGAGCTGCTTGAGCAGGTAGTACTCGCGCTGGGTCTTGGACATCTCGCCCTTGACCTGCGAGTCGATCTTCGAGCTGAGCTTCAGGATCTCGCGCTTGCGGTTCAAGAGCTCGAGGACGAGCTTCATCCTCTCCTTCAAGTCGACGGTCTCCAGGACCTGCTGCTTCTCCTCGATCGGCACGTCCACGTTGGCGGCGATCAGGTCGGCCAGGTGACCCGGCTGGGTGATGCTCTCGACCAGCTCGGTGGCCGCGGCGGGCAGCTCGGGCATCATCTCGATGACCTCGCGCGCCAGCTTCTTCAAGTTGATCCCCAGCGCCTCGACCTCGACCTCCTCGTTGGGGGTCTTGTCCTCGACGGGCTCGATACGCGCCTTGAGGTAGGGGTGCTCCTGGACCAGCTCGACCACGCGGAAGCGCGCCAGCCCCTGCACGACGAGCGAGTAATTGTCCTCCCCCATCTTGAGGAGCTTCACGATCCGCGCGACCGTGCCCATCGAGTGCAGGTCGGCGGCGCCCGGATCTTCCTCCTCCGCCTTGCGCTGGGTGACGACGCCGATGACCTGGTCGTCGCGCACCGCGTCCTTGATCAGCGCGATGGTCTTCTGGCGGCCGACGGCCAGCGGCAAAACGCCGCCCGGGAAGAAGACGCTATTGCGCAGCGGCAGGATGGGCAGGACCTGCGGGATGTCTTCTTTGTTGATGAGTCCCGGCGGTGCCGGGGTCACGACCTTTCCCTTCTCCGACATCGCTAGGTCCCTCCGTGAGTGGGCAAAATCATTCTCCGTGTCTAACTGCGGACGCCCAATGTAGCCACCCGCCACACCCTGGCAAATGGTTTGCAACTGCCGCCGGCCGGGCGTGCCATCGCAACCTTGACGGGCCTCCGCACCATCTCCAGCTTGCCCCCGCAAGTCACCGCGCCCCCAAGGGAGGGACGACGCCAGATGCGCGTCAGGACAGTTGTACCCTTTCTCACGCTGCTCGTCGCGGGAATGTCCTGCCAGAGCTACGTCGCGGTCCCTGTGCAGCCGGCGACGTTGGTCGCCGTGGCGCAGCACAGCCAGGTGAAGGTGGCGACGAAGGCCGACATCCTCTTCGTCGTCGACGATTCGCTTTCGATGTCCGGCAAGCAGGATCGACTCGCGCAAGCGCTGGCCGGCTTCACGACGCAGCTCGACTCGCTGCAGCCGCCGGTGGACTACCAGGTGGCCGTCGTGACCACCTCCATCTTCGAGCGATTCGGCGGCTGCGGCCCGGACGGCGACGGCAATGCGGCCGCCCGATGCGACAGCGATTGGGGCGCGCCCGGGTACGTGTGCAAGGCGGCCGCGTGCCTGCGCAGCTTCCCGGCCGAGGCCGGAAAGCTCCGGGCGGCGCCCGGCAATCCCGGCTCCGTGCTGCGCCGGAGCGCCACCGACGCGGCCACCTTCAGCGGTTGGGTGGCGAGCGATGTCCAGGCGGGAGCGGACGGCGCGCGGCAGCCGCAGGGGTTGGAGGCGATGCGGCTCGCGCTGACCGACACCGGGGCGGGGTTCCTCCGCGACGGCGCGAAGATCGTGGTGGCCTTCTTCAGCGACGCCGAGGACTGCTCCGATCCGCAGCAGCGCTTCTCCATGCTGGTCAAGGACGGCCAGGGGAACGTCGTCGACCAGTGCGCGCAGCAGGCCGCCGGCGACGGGAGCGGCGTCTCCTCGCTCGAACCCGTCGCCCGGTACGTAAACTTCCTCCGCTCGCTCGGCAACGCCGACGGCAGCCCCAAGGAAGTGCAGGTGGCGGCGATCGTGAGCCTCAAGGACGGGACGCGCGAGCCCGGAGTGTGCAACGACGGCGCGTGCCAGGCGCGCTGCGATCAGCCTCCCGCCCAGCAGGCGTGCCAGAACCGGTGCGCGGGCGCTACGCCCGTGGCGCTGTGCATGGCCGACTGCACCGCGGAGTGCAAGACGTTCTGCAACGGGCAGGTCCCCGGGCGCCGGTACGTGGAGATGGCGACCGCGTTCCAGGGGCTCACGGCGAGCGTCTGCAGCGACGATGCCGGGGGCCCGCTCGGCCGGCTCGCGGCGGTGATCGGCATCCCCAAGCAGATCGAGCTGCTCGCGCGTCCGAGCGGGCTCGAGTACCTGCGCGTCCACGTCGATCGGGCGGGGACCTCGCTCGACTGCGCGGCCGGTCAGGGATTCGATCTGGTGCAGACCGCCGACGGTCCGGCGGTGCGCTTCACCGGCGCGTGCACCTTGCAGCCCGACGACGTCTGGGACATCCGCTACCTCGCCGACGGCTGAGGCCGCGCCGGCTCGGGACGGCGCAGGAGCCGGACGTCGCCCCGCGCATCGCTCACGATGAGCAGGACGGCATGGCCTGCGACGAGACTCACGCCGGATTTCAGATCCGCGGCGGAGACGGACCGCTCCTCGCGCTCGTTTGCCGCTGCCATCGAGGTCCCCTCCGGCGGCCACTCTACGCGATCCGCGCTCCGGCGGCACCCCGACGCCGTTGCTCGCGCCCTTCGGCCAGTGATAGGAGCGGAGGGTTCTCCGGAGGAATGGGATGCGTCTCGCGCGCCGCAGCATCGTGGCCGTGCTCGCCGCCGCTCGCGCGGCGGTGGCGCAAGGTCAGCCGCCCGGTCCCCCGCGCCCGACCGACCTGATGCCCTCGGGGCTGCAGATGCCCGCAGAGATCATCCCCGTCTCGCCCAAGGTGCACGATCGGCCCGGCGCCCCGGCCGAATGGATGGCGGTCTGGGACGACCTGTGGAAGAAGCGGGACGACCCGGCGGCGATCAAGCAGCTCGACGCCCTCACCGAGCAGCACGTCGCCGAGGATCCGAACGGGTTCGAGACGACGCGCCGGCAGGCGTCGCTGGTGGCCTGGGAGGCGGACGGCGAGCCGGACGGGTCGGACGAGAAGGCCGCCAAAGGAAAGATCGCCTGGGAGGCCGGCGACAAGGCCATCCAGGCGAACCCCGCAGACGTGCGCGGGCACTACTTCTCCGGCGTGGGCGTCGGGCTCTACTCGGAAGGCGTGGGGATCCTGACGGCGCTCTCGCAGGGGCTCGAAGGAAAGTTCCGCGAGAGGTTGCTCGCGGCGCTGCGCATCGACAAGGGCTTCCTCGACGGAGCGCCGCAGGTGGTGTGGGGCCGGTATTTCTTCAAGCTGCCCTGGCCGAAGCGCGACCTGGACGAATCGATCCGGGTGCTCCGGACGGCGGTGCGCGCGCATCCGGGCAACTGGCGCGCCAAGCTGTATCTGGCCGACTCGCTGCTCGTGAACGGCCTGGAAGGACAGGACGACGAGGCCCACCAGTTGGTGCAGCAGATCCTCGACGCCCAGGGAGGCCGCGACCCTCCCGAGGAGAGGCGCGTCAAGGAGATGGCCCGCCGGTGGAAGTCCAAGCACTGATTCCGGAGATCCGAATGGCGACCGCACAGAAGACGATGGGCTCGATGCAGAGGCTCAAGGAAGATTTCGCCACCGTCCGTTCCGTGGCCGGGCTCTTCCGGCTGCGCGCCTCGGCGGATGGGCGGCGGGTGGCCGCGCTGCGCAAGGCGGACGGCGCGTGGAAGCCGCTCACCTGGGGGGAGCTGGGGGGGCTCGCGGAGGAAGCCGCGTGGGGACTCGTCGCGGTCGGCGTGAAGGCAGGCGACAAGGTCTCGCTGGTCGGCGCCACCCGGGTGGAGTGGACGCTGGCCGATCTGGGCATCGCCCACGCGGGCGCCGTGAGCGTGCCCATCTACCACTCCAACACCGCCGAGGAGATCCGCTACATCGTGCAGAACTCCGGCGCGACGCTGGTCTTCGTCGAGGACGACAAGCAGCTGCGCAAGCTGCGCGAGGTCCGCGCTCAGCTGCCCGCGGTGCGCTGCTGCGTCCTGCTCGAGGGGGAGGGCGACGGCGACTGGGCGCTTTCCTTCGCGCAGCTCGTCGCTCGGGGCAAGGAGCACAAGGCGCGCGTGCCGGGGGACCTGCAGCTGCGCCTCGACCAGCAGAGGCGCGACGAGCTGTCCACCATCCTCTACACGAGCGGCACCACCGGCACGCCCAAAGGGGTGATGACCACCAACGACCAGCTCATCTTCGCGGCCGAGGCGGTGGTGGGGACGGGCCTGCTCAGGCGCGACGACGCGCACCTGCTCTTCCTTCCCTTCGCGCACTCGTTCGCGCAGATCATCAAGGCGGCCTGGTTCGGCAGCGGGCTCACGATGATCTACGCGGAGTCGGTGGACCGCCTGGTCGACAACGCGGGAGAGACGGGCCCCACGGTGCTCTCGGCCGTGCCGCGCGTCTACGAGAAGGCGTTCAACAACGTCGTCGCGAACGGGATGGCGCAGAAGGGGCTCTCCGGGACGCTCTTCCGCATGGCGATGCGCGAGTTCGAGATGTACGCCAAGGGGAAGGAGAAGGGCGAGACGTACTCCTCGTTCGCCTTCGCGCTCGCGCGCAAGCTGGTGTTCCCCAAGGTCAAGGACAAGCTGTCGAAGCGGTTCGGCGGGCGCATCCACACCTTCGTCTCCGGGGGCGCGCCGCTGGCGCGGAAGATCGCCTACTTCTTCGACCTGCTCGGCTTCGATCTGCTCGAGGGCTACGGCCTGACGGAGACCATCGCGCTGACCAGCGTCAACCTGCCCGGCCAGAACAAGCTCGGCAGCGTGGGCAGGCCTTTCCCCGGCGTCGAGGTGAAGATCGCCGAGGACGGCGAGATCCTGGAGCGCGGGCGGCACATCATGCGCGGCTACTTCGGCATGCCCGAGGCGACGGCGGAAGTGATCGACAAGGAGGGCTGGTTCCACACCGGAGACATCGGACAGCTGGACGCGGACGGATACCTGCGCATCACCGATCGCAAGAAGGACCTGATCAAGACCAGCGGGGGGAAGTACATCGCTCCGCAGGCGATCGAGGGCGCGCTCAAGACCATGAGCGAGCTGATCAGCCAGGTGGTGGTGATCGGCGACCGGCGCAAGTACGTGTCCGTGCTGGTGACGGTCGCCGAGGACCCGGCGAAGAAGGTCGCCTCGGAGAGCGGCGACGCGGCGGGAAGCTACCGGGAAGCGGCGCTCTCCAAGTCGGTCCGCGCCAAGGTGCAGGACGCGATCGACCGGCTCAACTCGACGCTGCCGTCCTACGAGACGGTGAAGCGCTTTACCATCCTCGAGCGCGACTTCTCGCTCGAATCCGGCGAGCTGACGCCCACCCTCAAGGTGAAGCGCAAGGCAGCGACCCAGAAGTACAAGCCCCAGATCGACTCGATGTACGACGGCGAAGTCCTCGACTGAAGCCGTCCGGGTCAAAGAGATTGCACCACCGAGCACACGGAGTACACGGAGTACACGGAGGATCTAGGTCAATT